>NZ_JBFAHW010000187.1:0-13440 GCF_040654355.1 Streptomyces sp. NPDC050704
CGTCGCGTAGGGCTCCCGCAAAAGAGCCCGACCTCCCAACTGACAGCCGTATGCCCGGAAGGCGACGGGCAGACGTACCGGCACGGCCCCGCCCCCACCACCCACCGGCCCATAGGCGCGGCGCACACACCAAAGACCCCGGCCGCCACGTCCAGAAAGGACGAGCAACCGGGGCCCGGTTCAAGCTGAGGACTCGTACCCGCGTGGCGAACGCAGTCGCGTACGAGTCGGGTTTGCCGGTCGGGAGCGGATGAGAGAGGGCCCGCTCGGGTCCTTCCGGCGTTCAAATCAAGTGGGCACCCGGCGAAGCCGAGCCACCCGGCAGAGGATCAGCCCTGGAGGGAGGAGACCTTCGAAGCAAGCGCCGACTTCTTGTTGGCGGCCTGGTTCTTGTGGATGACGCCCTTCGAGACAGCCTTGTCGAGCTGGCGCGAAGCCTCGCGCGCAGCGGCCGTGGCCTTCTCGGCGTCACCCGCGGCAGCAGCCTCACGGGCCTTGCGGATCGCGGTCTTCAGCGAAGACTTGACGGCCTTGTTGCGCAGCCGAGCCTTCTCGTTGGTCTTGATCCGCTTGATCTGGGACTTGATGTTCGCCACGAATGAGCCTTTTCAGGTTCAGGCACGCGAGGACACGCCTCGCACACCGTTTGGTTTCTTCAGGGTGTGTCTCGTGCAGAGAGGGCATGAGACACAGCTGCCCAGGTTAGCAGTCGCCCTCCGGACGGCCCAAACCGGTCGCACGCCCCCGCCCGTGGGACCATGGAACCTACGTATCGATCCGACCCGAGGCGACAGGCGCCTCAAGAGACAGGACCCTGCGTGCCCGCGACCCCTAACAATGTGCCCGAGCCGAGCCGTACCGCCCCGGCTCAGATCCGCAATTTCTGCATCATCGCGCACATCGACCACGGCAAGTCCACGCTCGCCGACCGCATGCTCCAGCTGACCGGTGTGGTCGATCAGCGGCAGATGCGCGCTCAGTACCTCGACCGCATGGACATCGAGCGCGAGCGCGGCATCACGATCAAGTCCCAGGCGGTCCGGCTGCCCTGGGCCCCGACCGAGGACAAGGGCAACACCCACATCCTCAACATGATCGACACCCCGGGGCACGTGGACTTCACGTACGAGGTGTCCCGCTCGCTCGCGGCCTGCGAGGGCACGGTCCTCCTCGTCGACGCGGCCCAGGGCATCGAGGCCCAGACCCTCGCCAACCTCTACCTGGCGATGGAGAACGACCTCAAGATCATCCCCGTACTGAACAAGATCGACCTGCCGGCCGCCCAGCCGGAGAAGTTCTCCGAGGAGCTCGCCAACCTCATCGGCTGCCAGCCCGAGGACGTGCTGAAGGTCTCGGCGAAGACCGGCATCGGTGTGGACGCGCTCCTCGACCGGGTCGTCCGCGACGTCCCTGCCCCGGTCGGCGTCAAGGACGCCCCCGCCCGCGCGATGATCTTCGACTCGGTCTACGACTCCTACCGGGGCGTGGTCACGTACGTCCGTGTCATCGACGGCCAGCTCAACAAGCGCGAGCGCATCAAGATGATGTCGACCGGCGCCACCCACGAGCTCCTCGAGATCGGCGTCTCGTCCCCCGAGATGACCTCGGCCGACGGCATCGGCGTCGGCGAGGTGGGCTACATCATCACCGGCGTGAAGGACGTCCGTCAGTCCAAGGTCGGCGACACCATCACCAGCAAGGACAAGGGCGCCACCGAGGCCCTCGGCGGGTACAAGGACCCGAAGCCGATGGTCTTCTCCGGCCTCTACCCGCTGGACGGCTCGGACTACCCGGACCTGCGCGAGGCGCTGGACAAGCTCCAGCTCAACGACGCCGCCCTGGTCTACGAGCCGGAGACCTCCGCGGCCCTCGGCTTCGGCTTCCGCGTCGGCTTCCTCGGCCTGCTGCACCTCGACGTCATCCGTGAGCGCCTGGAGCGCGAGTTCAACCTCGAACTCATCGCCACCGCGCCGAACGTGGTCTACCGCGTGATCATGGAGGACGGGAAGGAGCACACGGTAACCAACCCGAGCGAGTTCCCCGAGGGCAAGATCGACAAGGTCTTCGAGCCGGTCGTCCGGGCCACGATCCTCGCGCCCAGCGAGTTCATCGGCTCGATCATGGAGCTCTGCCAGACCCGCCGCGGCACCCTCCTCGGCATGGACTACCTCTCCGAGGACCGCGTCGAGATCCGCTACACGCTGCCCCTCGCAGAGATCGTCTTCGACTTCTTCGACAACCTGAAGTCCAAGACCCGCGGGTACGCCTCCCTGGACTACGAGCCCACCGGCGAGCAGGACGCCCAGCTGGTGAAGGTCGACATCCTGCTGCACGGCGACCGCGTCGACGCCTTCTCCGCCGTCACCCACAAGGATGCCGCGTACGCGTACGGCGTGCGGCTCGTGGCCAAGCTGCGCGAGCTGATCCCGCGCCAGGCCTTCGAGATCCCCATCCAGGCGGCCATCGGCTCCCGGGTGATCGCCCGCGAGACCATCCGCGCCATCCGCAAGGACGTCCTCGCCAAGTGCTACGGCGGCGACATCTCCCGTAAGCGGAAGCTGCTGGAGAAGCAGAAGGAGGGCAAGAAGCGGATGAAGATGGTGGGTTCCGTGGAGGTTCCGCAGGAGGCTTTCATCGCCGTGCTGTCCAGCGACGAGAACGCCGGATCGGGCAAGGGCAAGAAGTAGCTGTCGGCAACCAACGGTCAGCCCCGAAATCCCGGGCCCGTCGCGCTTTCGCGCGGCGGGCCCGTCGCGTCCACGGACCGCCTCATTCCGCCTACGCTCTGTACGAAGTGACAGGCCGCCGCCCCTTACGCACCGGGCGGTCGGGCTCTACTCTGATCTCCACTCGGTGGTTACTCGCGAGTTAAACAAGAACCACAGCGAGCCCATCGCAACGCCGCACGAGCCAACCGCAACACCGCACCACGCCCAACCGCAACACCGCACCGAACCAACCGCAATGAGCCAGCCACACGCACTATCGAGCCAGCCACACGCACTGTCGCGGGCCCCGGAGGATGTCGTGAGCGACACACAGACCCTGATCGAGAACCGTCCGCCGTCCGTGGCGGCCGTCTTCCTGGAGCGCGTGGCGGCCACGCCGGACGCGGAGGCATACCGCTACCCGGTGCCCGCCGCGTCGGGTGAGGGCCCGGACGACTGGAAGTCGCTTAGCTGGGCGCAGGCCGCCGAGCGCGTCTACTCGATCGCGGCAGGCCTGATCGAACTGGGCGTGCAGCCGGAGCAGCGCATCGCGCTCGCCTCCTCCACCCGGGTCGAGTGGATCCTCGCCGACCTCGGCATCATGTGCGCGGGCGCGGCGACGACGACCGTGTACCCGCAGACGAACGCCGAGGAGTCGGCGTTCATCCTCTCCGACTCCGAGAGCAAGGTCCTGATCGCGGAGGACGCCGCGCAGCTCGCCAAGGCGCGCGAGAAGCGGGCCGAGCTCCCCGAGCTGACCCACGTCGTGGTGATCGACTCCACTGGCGTGGAGCCCTCCGAGGAGGACGGCGAGTGGGTCCTCACCCTCGCCGAGCTGGAGACCCGCGGCGCCGCCTATCTGGAGAAGAACCCCGACCTGATCAAGGAGAAGGTCGGCGCGATCACCCCCACCCAGCTCGCCACCCTGATCTACACCTCCGGCACCACCGGCCGTCCCAAGGGCGTACGGCTCCCGCACGACAACTGGTCGTACATGGCGAAGGCCACCGTCGCGACGGGCCTGATCAACGCGGACGACGTGCAGTACCTCTGGCTGCCGCTCGCGCACGTCTTCGGCAAGGTGCTCACGTCCGGTCAGATCGAGATCGGGCACGTCACCGCCGTCGACGGCCGCGTGGACAAGATCATCGAGAACCTGCCGGTCGTGCGGCCGACGTACATGGCGGCCGTGCCCCGCATCTTCGAGAAGGTCTACAACGGGGTCGCGGCCAAGGCACGGGCCGCCGGCGGCGCCAAGTACAAGATCTTCAAGTGGGCGGCCGAGGTCTCCCGCGAGTACGCGAAGGCCAGCCAGGACAACTTCCGCCGCACCGGCACCGCTTCGGCGCCCTTCGGGCTCTCCGCCAAGCACAAGGTCGCGGACGCGCTCGTGTTCGCCAAGATTCGCGAGGCCTTCGGCGGCAACCTGCGGGCCTGTGTCTCCGGCAGCGCCGCACTCGCGCCCGACATCGGCTACTTCTTCGCGGGGGCCGGCATCCACATCCTGGAGGGGTACGGCCTCACGGAGTCGTCTGCCGCCTCCTTCGTCAACCCGGGCGAGGCGTACCGCACGGGCACGGTCGGCAAGCCGCTGCCCGGCACCGAGGTGCGGATCGCGGACGACGGCGAGATCCTGCTGCGCGGCCCCGGCATCATGGAGGGCTACCACGGGCTGCCGGAGAAGACCGCCGAGGTCCTGGAGTCGGACGGCTGGTTCCACACCGGCGACATCGGCGAGCTGTCCCCCGACGGCTACCTCCGGATCACCGACCGCAAGAAGGACCTCATCAAGACCTCGGGCGGCAAGTACATCGCGCCCGCCGAGGTCGAGGGCCAGTTCAAGGCGGTCTGCCCGTACGTGTCCAACATCCTGGTGCACGGCGCCGACCGGAACTTCTGCACCGCGCTCATCGCCCTCGACGAGCCGTCCATCCTCGGCTGGGCCGCGGACAACGGCCTGGCGGGCAAGTCGTACGCCGAGGTCGTCGCGGCGCCCGCCACGGTCGAGCTCATCGACGGTTACGTCAAGACGCTCAACGAGGGCCTCCAGCGCTGGCAGACCATCAAGAAGTTCAGGCTCCTCCCGCGCGACCTCGACATCGAGCACGGCGAACTGACCCCCAGCCTCAAGCTGAAGCGGCCGGTCGTCGAGCGGGAGTACAAGCACCTGATCGACGAGATGTACGCAGGCTCTCGCGAGGCGTAGGGCTGGTTGGGCCGGGGAGCTGCGGGTTGTTGTCGGCTGCGGGTTGTTCGTGGCTGGGCGCGCAGTTCCCCGCGCCCCTATGGGGCGCGTCACGCCCGGGGGGAGTCACAGGCCCCGGCCCCGGCGCATCTCGCGTAGCAGGTCCTCCATGTGGTGTACGTGGCGGCGCAGTTCGAGTACGTCCTGGAGGTCGCTGGCCGCCATGTGGGTCTCGATCGCGTGCAGACGGTCCGCCAGGTCGTCGAACTGCTCCTGCTCGCGGGCGAGCATCCGCTCCAGCTGCTGGTTCTTGCGGTGCAGATCGAGGAAGACGGTCACCTTGGCGCGCAGCACCCACGGGTCGAAGGGTTTGGTCAGATAGTCGGCGGCGCCGGTCGCGTACCCGCGAAAGGCGTAGCCCGCGTCGGAGTCCGTGCCGGTCAGGAAGATGATCGGGACGTCCTTGGTCTGGTCGAGCCGTTTGATGTTCGCGGCGGTCTCGAACCCGTCCATGCCCGGCATCCGGATGTCGAGCAGGACGACGGCGAATCGTTGCCTCAGCAGGGCCTTCATCGCCTCCTCGCCCGAACGGGCGCGTACGAGCGGCTCGTTGAGGGACCCCAGTACGGCCTCCAGGGCCACCAGGTTGTCCTCCATGTCGTCCACGAGGAGGATGCTGGCGCGCTCTTCGGTCGATTCCTCAGTAGTCATGGTGATCGGTTGCCTGTCTCATTCGGTCGCCGGCGGAACGGCGGGTTCCTCCGCGGTGCCGGGTCCCGCGACAGCGGTCCCGGCGGGGTCCTCCTGCCCGACGGCGTCCGTGCTCTCGGGGTCAAGGAGGGCGCAGACGACGGTCAGCAGCTGGTCGACGTCCACCGGCTTGGGTACGTAGTCGTTGGCGCCCCGCGCGATGGACTTCTCACGGTCTCCCGGCATCGCCTTGGCGGTGAGGGCGACGATGGGAAGGCCGGTCCAGCGCGGGGTGCGGCGGATGGCGGAGATGGTCTCGTAGCCGTCCATCTCCGGCATCATGATGTCCATCAGGACGAGTTCGACGTCGGGGTTGCGCTCCAGGGTCTCGATGCCTTCGCGCCCGTTCTCCGCGTACAGGACGGGCATGCCGACCCGGCCCAGTACGTGGGTGAGCGCGAAGACGTTGCGGATGTCGTCGTCCACGATCAACACCCGCCGCCCGGGCAGCACCTGGCCCGCCCGGCCGGACTTCCAGGCCTCCAGTTTGGTGGGCGTGGGCCAGCTGTCGTCCGTGTCGTGCACGGTGTAGGGCTCGGACGACGGCAGGTCGGGCACGGGCAGTGGGCGTCCGCCCGCCCCGGTCGCCGAGTGCCCGGGGCTGATGACCGGGACGTAGAGCGTGAAGGTGGAGCCCCGGCCGGGCATGCTCTCGGCGATGATGCGGCCGCCCAGCAGGCCCGAGATCTCCCGGCTGATGGACAGTCCGAGGCCCGTACCGCCGTATTTGCGGTTCGTCGTGCCGTCGGCCTGCTGGAACGCCTCGAAGATCACCGGGAGTTTCTCCGGGGCGATGCCGATGCCGGTGTCGGAGACCGCGAAGGCGATCACGTCGTCGCTGTTCTCGCGGGTGTAGACGTGGTCGGGGTCCTTGACGCGGTTGACCCGCAGCTCGACCCGGCCCGTCGCGGTGAACTTGATCGCGTTGGAGAGCAGGTTGCGCAGGATCTGCTGGAGCCGCTGCTCGTCCGAGTACATCTCGCGCGGTACGTCCTCGCCGACCGACACCTCGAAGGCGAGCCCCCGGTCGAGCGTCAGCGGCCGGAACGTGGCGTGCACATAGTCGAGCAGCTTGATCAGCGGCAGCTTCTTCGGACGTACGTCCATCCGGCCGGCCTCGATCTTCGACAGGTCGAGGATGTCGTTGATGAGCTGGAGGAGGTCAGAGCCCGAGCGGTGGATCGTCGTCGCGAACTGCACCTCCTGGTCGGAGAGATGGCCGTCCGGGTTGTCGGAGAGCAGCCGGGCCAGGATCAGCAGCGAGTTCAGCGGGGTGCGCAGCTCGTGCGACATGTTCGCCAGGAACTCCGACTTGTACTGCGACGACGTGGCCAACAGTGCGGCCTTCTCCTCCAGTTCGGCGTTCGAGCGCTGCAACTCGGCCTGCTGTGACTGGAGTTCGTCGGAGCGGTCCTGGAGCTGGATGGCCAGCCGCTGGGACTCGCCGAGCAGGGACTCCGTACGGGAGTTGGCGATGATGGTGTTGATCGCGACGCCGATGGTGTTCACGAACTGGTCGAAGAACGCCAGGTGGACGTCGGAGAAGCGGGAGAACGAGGCGAGCTCGATCACGCCGAGCAGCTTGTCCTCGAAGAGGATCGGGATGATGACGACGCTGGCGGGAGCCGCCTCGCCCAGACCGCTGTTGATCTTGATGTAGTCCGGCGGGGCCTCCTCCACCAGGATCCGCTTCTTCTCGCGTGCGGCCTGCCGTACGAGCCCGTGCACCGGCATGCCGCCCGTGTCGACGGTGGCGCCCTGCGCCGACCCGTACCCGGCGATGAAGGCGAGACCCTTGGCGGGGACGGCCGTGTGCAGGGAGGCCCCGTCCTCCTCCGGGTCGGCCAGGAAGAAGGCGCCGTACTGCGCGTTCACCAGCGGGGTCAGCTCGCGCAGGATCAGGTCGGCGACCTCCATCAGGTCGCGGTGGCCCTGCATCAGCGCGGCCAGCCGGGCGAGGTTCGACTCCAGCCAGTCCTTCGCGCGGGTCGTCTCGCGGAGGTTGGCCACCATCAGGTTGATGTTGTCCTTCAGCTCGGCGACCTCGCCCTTGGTCTCCACCGTGATGGCGCGGGACATGTCGCCCTGGGCCACCGCGGACGCCACCTCGGCGATCGCGCGGACCTGGGTGGTGAGGTTGGACGCGAGTTCGTTGACGTTCGTCGTCAGGCGCTTCCAGGTGCCGTACACGCCCTCCACCCGTGCCTGGCCGCCGAGTTGGCCCTCGGAGCCGACCTCGCGGGCCACGCGGGTGACCTCCGAGGAGAAGGACGACAGCGTGTCGACCATCGTGTTGATGGTGGTCTTCAGCTCCAGGATCTCGCCGCGCGCGTCCACGTCGATCTTCTTGGAGAGGTCGCCCTGGGCCACGGCGGTGGCGACCTGCGCGATGTTGCGGACCTGCGAAGTCAGGTTGTCCGCCATGTAGTTGACGTTGTCGGTGAGGTCCTTCCAGACCCCGGAGACGCCCAACACCTGGGCCCGGCCGCCCAGTCGGCCGTCCGTGCCGACCTCGCGGGCCACCCGGGTCACCTCGTCGGCGAAGGCGCGCAGCTGGTCCACCATCGTGTTGACGGTGTCCTTCAGCTCCAGGATTTCGCCGCGGGCGTCGACCGTGATCTTCTTGGACAGATCGCCGTTCGCGACCGCCGTCGTCACCTGGGCGATGTTGCGGACCTGCGAAGTCAGGTTCAGGGCCATGAAGTTGACGTTGTCCGTCAGGTCCTTCCAGACCCCCGACACCCCGCGCACCTGTGCCTGACCGCCGAGGTTTCCCTCGGTGCCGACCTCGCGGGCGACGCGGGTGACCTCGTCGGCGAAGGCGGAGAGCTGGTCGACCATCGTGTTGATGGTCGACTTCAGCTCCAGGATCTCGCCCTTCGCCTCGACCGTGATCTTCTTGCCGAGGTCACCCTGGGCGACGGCCGTGGAGACGAGAGCGATGTTGCGGACCTGCGAAGTCAGGTTGTCCGCCATGAAGTTGACGTTGTCGGTGAGGTCCTTCCAGACCCCGGACACGCCACGCACCTGGGCCCGCCCGCCGAGGTTTCCCTCGGTGCCGACCTCGCGGGCGACGCGGGTGACCTCGTCGGCGAAGGCGGAGAGCTGGTCGACCATCGTGTTGATGGTCGACTTCAGCTCCAGGATCTCGCCCTGGGCGTCGACCGTGATCTTCTGGCTCAGGTCACCGTTGGCGACCGCCGTGGTGACCTGAGCGATATTGCGCACCTGACTGGTCAGGTTGGACGCCATGAAGTTGACGTTGTCGGTGAGGTCCTTCCAGACCCCCGACACGCCCCGCACCTGCGCCCGGCCGCCCAACTGGCCCTCCGTGCCGACCTCGCGGGCCACCCGGGTCACCTCGTCGGCGAAGGCGGAGAGCTGGTCGACCATCGTGTTCACGGTCAGCTTCAGTTCGAGCAGCTCGCCGGTCGCCTCGACCGTCACCGTGCGGGTCAGGTCACCGCGGGCCACCGCCGTGGTCACCAGGGCGATGTCCCGGACCTGCGCGGTCAGCCGGGACGCCATCGTGTTCACCGCCTCGGTCACGTCCCGCCAACTGCCCGACAGGCCCGTCACCTTGGCGCGACCGCCCAGCCGGCCCTCGGTGCCGACCTCGCGGGCCACCCGGGTGACCTCGCCGGTGAACAGGGAGAGTTGGTCCACCATCTTGTTCACGGCTCGGCCGAGGCGCCGCATGTCACCGCGCAACTGGCGGTTTCCGTCGTGCAGATCGACCCGCTGGGTCAGGTCGCCGCCGGCCACCGCGTCGAGCACGCGCGTCGCGTTCGCCGCCGGGGCCACCAGGGCGTCGAGCAACTGGTTCACGTCGTTGACCCTGGATGTCCAGGCGCCCTGGCCCGGACTCGGGGTGAGCCGCTCGTCGAGGCGTCCGTGCCGCATCAACTCGCGCCGGACACGCCGGACTTCCGTGGTGAAGTGGGTGTTCCGGTCGACCAGTTGATTGAAGATCGCCACCAGCTCGGCCGTGATCCCGTCGCCCGTCTCCGGGACCTCCCTGAACTCGCCGTCCCGGGCGGCGGTCATGGCGGCTAGCAGCGGGCGCAGATCTGATGCCCGAATCTGTCCGTCTTCGAGCACATGCGTAGCACGGTTCTCACTCATGGCGGGCCCACTTCGGTGACTCGGCGCTTATGGCCGTGGTCAGTCTGTCACTCTGTCCGCATCGCCTGAGGCGTATTCGTCCGAACTGCTCAGGGAGCCGCACAGTGGGGGTCATACCGACGCAACGGGAGTTCCTGTCCCGTGCTCCTGGGACGTCCGAGCGCCCGCCCACAGTGGCGCGCACGTCCTTGCCGGGCAACCCTCTCGCGCCCCGCGCCGCCCGTCTGTTCGTCCGCGCCACGCTTGCCGAGTGGGCCGAACTCGCCCTGCCCGGAGCCGAGTTCGTCTCCGAACTCCTCGTCGGTGACGCCCTGGTCGTCGTCAGCGAACTCGTCACCAACGCGGTGGTGCACGCCGGTACGGACGTCGACCTGCTGTGCCGGCTCGACAGCGACACGAGCGACATGAGCGCCGTGGAGGACGTCCCGCCGACCGCCCGGCAGGACCCGGGAGCCGCTCGGCAGGACCCGGGAGCCGCCCGACGGGCCTCCGGGACCGCCCCGTCGGACCCGTCGGACCCGACGGGCCTGTCGAATCCGTCGGCAGCCCCGGCCGACGCGGCAGGCGCGGCAGGCGCTCTCGTCATAGAGGTCTCCGACCGCCACCCCGCGCGGGCGGTCCGTGACGACGGTGCCGGGCGGCCGTACGACACCGTCGAGTACGGCCGCGGGCTGCGGCTCGTCTCCACGCTCTCCGAGGCCTGGGGCATCACCTACCGCACCGGCACCAAGACGGTGTGGGCGCGGCTGACCGTCCGGGGAGTCGCGGCCGTCGAGGAGGGTGAGGCGTACGCCGAGGAGGGCGGGGCGTACGCCGGGGAGCGGGCCCTGCTGTGCGGGCCGCGGGCCGCCGAGATCCCTGCCCCCGCGCCCAAGCGCAGCGTGCAGGACCAGGACTGGCTCAACCGTGGCGCCCTCTCCTTCCTCGCCGAGGCCTCCGACCTGCTCGCCGGGCAGCTCGACGAGGACCTGGTCGCCGCCCTCACCGGACAGCTGCTCGTGCCGCGGCTCGCCGACTGGTGCGCGGTGTGGCTGGAGGACGAGGTCCAGGGCCGCTCCGAAGGGGGCCTCGCCGGCGGACCGCGGCTCGCCCGCGTCTGGCACGGCAGCGAGAACCGCATCGAGGAACTGCGCCGGCTCCTGGAGAAGGACCCGCCCGAGCTGCCCGAATCGGCACGCTCCGGCCCGGTCCGGGTGCCCTGGCCCGCCGAGGCGCTGGACGCGCACGGCGCCACCGGGGCGGCACTGGCGTACCGGCTGATCGCGGGCGGGCGGCCGCTCGGCACGCTCGTCATCGGGCGGGCCGGGGTGCCGCGCTTCCCCGACGAGATCACCGGGCTCGTGGAGGACTTCAGCCGCCGGGTCGCGCTCGCCATCGGAGCGGCCCGGCAGTACGCGCGCCAGGCCACCATCAGCCGCGTACTGCAGCGCGGACTGCTGCCCGGAGCGGTCGCCGAGATCCCCGGTGTGCGCAGCGCGCTCGTGTACGAGCCGTGCGACAAGGGCGGACCGAGCGGAGACTTCTACGATCTCTTCCCCGCCGGGGACGGACGCTGGTGCTTCGCCCTCGGCGACGTCCAGGGCAAAGGACCCGAGGCGGCCGTCGTCATCGGCCTCGCCCGGCCCTGGCTGCGGCTGCTCGCCCGCGAGGGATACGAGGTGCCCGACGTCCTCGACCGCCTCAACCAGCTGCTCCTCGACGACGCGACCGAGACCGCGGACGCGGCGGCCCGGGCCCTGGTGGCGGCCGGCGGCCAGGTGCTCGCCGACGAGGGACCACAGAACCGCTTCCTCTCCCTCCTCTACGGCGAGCTGGTGCCCGTCGCCGGCGGAGTGCACTGCACCGTCGCCTCCGCCGGGCATCCGCTCCCGCTGCTCCTGGAACCCTGCGGGAAGGTGAGCGAGATGGCCCACCCGCAGACGCTCCTCGGGGTCTTCGAGGACGCGGAATACACCTGCGGAACCTTCGAGCTGGGTCCCGGCGACAGCCTCCTCTGCGTCACGGACGGCGTGACCGAGCGCCGCAGCGGGCACCGGCAGTTCGACGACGACGACGGTCTCTCCGCCGCACTCTCGGGGTGCGCGGGTTTGAGCGCCGAACTGATCGCCGAGCGGATCCGACGGCTGGTCCACGAGTTCGGCGGGAAGCCGCCGGAGGACGACCTCGCGCTGCTGGTGCTGCAGGCGGAGTAGCGGGGCAGTGGAGTACGCGGAGCAGGCAGTGCCGGGGGTGCTGGACAATGGAGGACATGCCTTCCGCACTCCCCGACGGCGAGCCCGTCCCCGACGACGGGACACTGCCCGCGCACGCCCTGGCCGGCGCGGCCGACCGTCCGCTCGGGTTCTACCTCCACGTCCCGTACTGCGCGACGCGCTGCGGCTACTGCGACTTCAACACGTACACGGCGACGGAGCTGCGGGGCTCGGGGGGCGTGCTCGCCTCCCGCGACAACTACGCCGCGACCCTGATCGACGAGGTCCGGCTGGCCCGCAAGGTGCTGGGCGACGACCCGCGGCCCGTGCGTACGGTCTTCGTAGGCGGCGGTACGCCCACCCTTCTCCCCGCCGACGATCTCGTACGGATGCTGGGGGCGATCCGGGACGAGTTCGGGCTCGCGGACGACGCGGAGATCACGACCGAGGCGAACCCGGAATCGGTGGACCCGGCGTATCTGGCCACTCTCCGGGCCGGCGGCTTCAACCGGGTCTCCTTCGGTATGCAGAGCGCGCGACAGCACGTACTGAAGGTGCTGGACCGTACGCACACCCCTGGCCGCCCCGAGGCCTGCGTCGCGGAGGCCCGCGCGGCCGGTTTCGACCATGTCAACCTCGACCTCATCTACGGCACGCCGGGGGAGTCGGACGAGGACTGGCGGGCGTCCCTCGACGCCGCGATCGGTGCCGGGCCCGACCATGTGTCGGCGTACGCGCTGATCGTCGAGGAGGGTACGCAGCTCGCGCGGCGTATCCGGCGTGGGGAGGTGCCCATGACCGACGACGACGTTCACGCGGACCGGTATCTGATCGCGGAGGACCGTCTCTCCGCGGCGGGCTTCTCCTGGTACGAGGTCTCCAACTGGGCCACGTCCGAAGCCGGCCGGTGCCTCCACAACGAGCTGTACTGGCGTGGGGCCGACTGGTGGGGGGCGGGGCCCGGGGCGCACAGTCATGTGGGGGGTGTGCGGTGGTGGAACGTCAAGCATCCGGGGGCCTATGCCGGGCGGCTGGCGGAGGGGCGGTCGCCCGGTGCCGGGCGGGAGCTGCTGTCGGAGGAGGACCGGCGGGTGGAGCGCATTCTGCTGGAGCTGCGGCTTCTGGAGGGTGTGCCGTTGTCTTTGCTGCGGGTGGATGGCCTGGCGGCGGCTCGGCGTGCTCTGTCCGATGGGCTTCTTCAGGCTGGGCCGTACGAGGATGGTCGGGCTGTGCTCACCCTGCGGGGGCGGTTGCTTGCGGACGGGGTCGTGCGGGACCTGGTGGACTGAGGTTTCCTTCGCCCCCGCCGCCCCTACCCGTCCCATCCCCTGGGGCTCCGCCCCAGACCCCGTGGGGTGTGCTGGGTCGGGTGCGGGTGGGTGGGGGCTGGTCGCGCAGTTCCCCGCGCCCCTGGAGGGCGGGCTGCGCCCTGCCCTCCAGGCCGCCCGTGCACCTCAGCCACCCACGCACCCAGACCGCC
>NZ_JBFAHW010000188.1:0-12749 GCF_040654355.1 Streptomyces sp. NPDC050704
TCGAGGCCGCGCCGCAGCGACGGTCGGCGGGTGCGCTCGCGCACCCGCCGGATGAAGCCCGCACTCAATCGACCGTGGAGCCGACTCCTTCCCGCCCGTGGGGCGGCTCTCCCTCGCCCGTGGAGCCGACATGCTGAAACGACGCTGGGCAATACCCCTGCTGATCGCCTCACTGCTGTCCCTCTCGACCCTTCCGGCAGCCTCCGCCTCCCCGCCGGAGCCCCCAAGACCCGCCGACGCCGGCGCGCAGTCGTCCGTACCGCTGCCGGAGATCGCCGCGCACACCACCCAGGTCGCCTCCGGCCTGAAGCGCCCCACCGCCATCGCCGCGCCGGACGACGGCTCGGGCCGGCTGTTCATCACCGAGAAGCGCGGCAGGGTGCGGGTGTACCACCCGGACACCGGCCTCGCGCAGAGTCCGCTCATCGACATCACGGCCGCGGTGGACGAGTCGGGCAACGAGCGCGGGCTGCTCGGCATCACGGCGGCGCCCGACTTCTCGGACAGCAGGGAGGTGTATCTGGCGTACACCGCGCTGCCGGATGGAGCGGTGACCCTGGCCCGGTACGACCTCGATGACGCGAGCCTGGAGGTGCTGCTGTCCCAGGAGCACGCCACGTACAGCAACCACAACGGCGGCCAGCTCGCCTTCGGCCCCGACGGCCACCTGTACTGGAGCATCGGCGACGGCGGCGGTTCCGGAGACCCCTTCGACTCCGGGCAGCGGCTGGACACCCTGCTGGGCAAGATCCTGCGCATCGACGTGAGCCGGAGCTGCGGGGACCTCGCGTACTGCGTGCCCGGGGACAATCCGTTCGCCGGCGTCGCGGGAGCCCGCCCGGAGATCTGGACCTACGGGCTGCGCAACCCCTGGCGGTTCTCCTTCGACCCCGCGGACGGCTCGCTGTGGATCGGCGACGTCGGTCAGGGCAGGTGGGAGGAGATCGACCGGCTGCGCCCCGCGGAGCAGCCCGGGGCGAACCTCGGCTGGTCCTGCCGCGAAGGGCTGGTGGTGTTCGACGAGGCCCAGTGCCAGGGCGGCGCCGAGCTCACCGATCCGGTCTTCACCTACTCACCGCACACCGGCGGCTGCGCGGTCATCGGCGGGCAGGTGTACCGCGGCAAGCAGTTCGCGGACCTGGTCGGGGGCACGTACATCGCCACCGACTACTGCTCGTCCACCGTCTGGGCGCTGCGCGACGACGGCGCGGGCGGCTACCTCCAGGCCGAGATCGGGCGGACGCCGACCCAGGTCACGGCGTTCGGCGCCACGCCGGAGGGGGAGCTCTACGTCGTCAACGACCTGCCCGGTGGACTGCACCGGGTGTCGTTCGAGAGGGTCGCGCCGACCTGCCGGATCACCCAGACCGCGAACGCCTGGGGCGGCGGCCTGACCGCGAACCTCACCTTCACCAACACCGGCACCACACCCGTCTCCGGCTGGAAGCTCGTCTTCCCCCTCGCCCCGGGCCAGACGATCATCTCGGACTGGAACACCGACCTCGTCCAGAACGGCGACATGGTCAGCGCGGCCAACGCCGCGTACAACGGCACGATCGCGCCGGGCGACAGCGTCGAGATCGGCTACCTGGCCAACCACACGGGCGACACCTCGGCCCCTGAGAGATACACCCTCAACGGACACGCCTGCACCATCGGCGACTGACCCCGGGCTCCGTCCGCCGGCCCTGGCTGGATTCCGGAGCCCGCCCACGAGCGGGTTTGCTCCGGAATCCTCCCGACCCGACGCGATCCTCGTACGCTCCTTGTGATGAGTACGCCGGACGCGCACACCATCGCGAGTTTCAGCTCGGACGTCTCAAGGCCGGACATCGAAGAAGCGCGGACCTGCTCCGTTGGCGGACAAGCGTGATCATTACCTTCGCCTCGGGTTGCTGGGGCGGCTGGTGGGGGAGTGGCGTGAACGTTCTGGTCGGGTAGCGGCAGTGGCCGTTGTGTCGAGAGGGTGAAGGTTCCGGCGGGCGGGCATTTCGGCAAAGGGCCGGTCTGCGGGGGCTGTCGGCCGGTCGGCCGGGGAGGAGTCAGGCGCAGCATCCGCCGGATCGTCAGCGTGGGCATGGCCGGGCTCGTGCTGGGGGCGGGGTTCGTGGCCGGCTTTTCGGGTGCGGCTGGGGCGGCGGCGTCGGAGTGCACGGGAGGCGGGGCCGGTTTTGCCGATGTCCCCGGCAGTCTCGGCGGCCGGGGTGTGGCGGGGTGGTGTGGGGGCGCTGGTGATCGACGTTGCCCGCGCTGTCGTCTCGTGCGTGATGCAGAGCGGCAGTGTCGGTGGCAGACGGATGGCGTGGGGCGTTTTGAGCTCTGCAGGAGCCACCAATTGGGGGCTGATGCCCGGCGTCCGGTACGTCGTACAAGTCGAATTCGGACTCCGGCGTACGTGCACGCCTCGCCGCCACCCTATCCGCCGCCTGCTCGCCACGAGCCCGCTACACCTACCCCGGACCGTCAACCTGGGGGCACAGCGGGGATGTCGAACGGGCAGATGAGATCCACCGAGCAGGTGTAGGGGCCAGTCAGGTGCGGTCAGAGCGCCGGCGGGCAAGAGCCGCCATGACCGGGTTGTAGTTGATCTGGCCGCACCACAGGAGGGAGGGGTGGGGTTCGCTGTGGCGCCGGACCGCTTCCGCCAGAGTGCGCCAGCCGACCTGGGGCAGTGGGATGCGGTAGCGGACTCGGGGCAGTTGTGGTGCCAGAGGTTCGTCATCGCGGATCAGCGCACGCAGGACCGGGTCGCGGTCATCGGCCGGGCCGCGGGGGACCACTTCCAGCGATACGGCCTGGGCAGTGTAGTACACGCCGATGCCGGCCACCGATTCCCACGGGATGACCTGCATGGCACGGCCGTTGCGCACCCACAGTCCGGTGTGGTCCGCGGCGATCTTCTGATGCCGCTGCCGCCATGCCGCCACCAGCAGCAGTACGCCGAGCGCGCCAACCCCCACCATGACCACTACCGCCGCGGAGACCCGGCCTGTCACAAGTGCGGCCACTCCCGCGCCCCCCAGGAGAAGTGGGATGACAGCCGCAATCAGCAGGCCCAGCACGGTACGGCGGCCGGCATGGAGCACAGTGGCATGAGCGGATGGAGAAGGCATGACACGGGAGTTTAGGAGGCGTCGCGCCGCGTACGAACGCCAGTCGTGCTGGTCTTGGTGCGCACGGCAGGCGGACAGGAGCCGAAGGATGCGGCCTTTAGCCGAGGAGAGCCGCGATCCTGCGCGCACCGGCCGACGAATTCGTCGTCAGCCGGGCCCACGACCCGTCCCGGAAGGAGATCTTGAAGTCGGACTCGGCCATGCTGAATCGCTTGGTCTCCACGCCGACAATCTCCTGCCGGGGCAACGTCCACAGAACGGCCTCGGATCCCGGAACCTTCTCGCCACCACCCCATGCGAGAAACCGGCTGCCCCGCGCCGTGTCCTCGTAGGACGTGATGCGCACGAGCCCGTCAGGCTCGGTCAGTTCGAGCTCGGTCACCATGCGCCAGGACCGCCGGGAAGGATCGAGCTGCCAGGGCAGCGTGCGAGCCGTCTCGGCCACGCCCGCCCAGATGACGGGGAAGTCGTCGACTTCGTTCTCACGCTCCTCCAACTTCCCCCGCTTGTCGGGCGACGCAGGACTACCGAGGGCGCCGGCGATGATGTACAGCGGCAGCATCAGGAGCGTGGTGACGACCGTATGGACGTGTCGGCCGAGCTTGCCGAAGAACCCCCGCACGGCGAAGGCTCGTCCAGGGGGCCAGCCGGGCAGGTCGGGTTCTATGTCGTTGCGCTCGTGGTCGCGGAAGGAGCGCCGGTTCTCCACCGAGGCGGCGGAACCGCTCGCGAACTCGACCCGGTGGCGCTCCGGTCCCTTGTCCATGACCCTCTTCCTTCCCTGCCACTTTGGCGGGGTCAACTATGCCAAGTGAGGGCATGGCGCCCGCAGAGGCCCTGCCGGAGTTGGGCGGGGACTACGCAGCGGTCTTCGTCGACCGCTCGCGGTGGTGCTTGAGCTGCCTGCGGGCCGCCATGCGATGGCAACGGCCTGTTCGAGCATCTCGGCGGTCACGGGACCGGGCGGTGAGCGGCCGCCTGATCACCTGACACGGCGGGGTTCGTCTCCTGCCACCAGTTCACGAGCTCTGCCCATGACAGGCCGGCGGCGTCGAGAGGCCGGGTGTACGTCAGGCAGTACTGGGCGTTGCGGACGATGTCGAGGCGGTTGTTGACCGCGTCGCGCAGAACGATCTCTGGCTTGGGGCCGTTAGCGGCAAAGATCAGGTTCTTGAACTCTCCGTCGATGCCGGTCATACCCAAGGACGCGAGGATCTGGTCCAGCTCCGGCGCTTCGTACTCGTCGAGGACCTTGCGCGCGACGGCGGCCAGCTCTGGCACTGCCAGCGGCCGCAGCCGATGCATGACGTAGCGGAACTTGCTTTTGAATGCGTCGCCTTCATCCCCTGGCGCCAGTCCCAGACGCACGCACTCGCCTGGGACCTCGTATGACTTCAACTCGGCGACGGCGCTGGCTATGGCGGAACGCAGTGTTTCAGGCTTGACCGCATGTCCCATACCCCGAGGCTAATGGCCCGCACCGACACAGAGCAGTCAGCTCGTGAGGGTCTGCGGGGGAGTGACCGCTGCCCCTTTCTATCTCTGGTCTATCTCTGGCCGGTCTTGGAGAGCCTGCTACGTCGTCTCCAGGACGTTGACCCGCGGCAGGGAACGGTGCCGGTGGTGTGTACCGGCTATCTCCGCCAGCGAGGGGCGGTTCAGCGCGCGGTAGGCCATCACGAGGAGTTCGTTGGCGAGTGTCTCGCGGGCCGGGTCGCCGCCCGAGGCCCAGTGCAGGTCGCGGCCCAGGACCAGGGCTTCCGCCGGATCGCCTGCCGAGCAGCGTTGGCGGGCCTCCTGCAGGCTGGCCTGCAGGGCTGCGGTGTCCTCGAACAGGGCGTACATGTACGTCGCGAACTTGTACTCGTCGGCTTGGTTGTGGGCGGGGCGGTCCAGCGCGGTTTCACCCGTCACGAGGGCGCCAGCGCCGTCCAGCGTGGTGATCCGGTCGAGGTCTACGGGTGGGATGATCGCGTCGTAAGTCGTGGAGTAGGCGATGCCCGCCTCGGGCCGGTCCCCGGTCTCCACGACAGTCAGTGCATCGCGCAGCCGGCCGAGGCGGGACCGTCGCGCGGATGTCTCCTCGTCCTGCACGTCGTCGTCGAGGTCGCGCCAGCAGCGTTCGAGGATCGCGCGCAGCGCTTCCAGTGGTGTCCCCGAAGTCGTGTCGATTCCGCCGCCGTCGTTGTTGTAGTACGAGGCGACTCCACGACAGGTGCGGCCGTCGTCGAACCACAGGCCGTGGTGGAGACCGTCGGAGCCGGCGTGCATGAAGGTCAGGAACTCGGGCGGATCACGGTAGTAGCGGCCGTGCACCCGTACATCGATGCCCTCGCACGGCTGCAGACTGGCGTCGGCGAACACGTCCATGATGCCTGCCGGGGACACGTCCAGGTCACCGAGGGCCTGGTATTCGACCGGGTCGAGGGATCCCAGGAACGTCGAGAACCGGAAGATCGAATCCGGTAGTGCGAATCCCCAGTCCCGCAGGAAGCGCTCCTCGATGTGGGCCCGGCTCGCCGGCCTCTCGGTCTTCTTCCCGCGCATCGCATGCCCCCCGTTTATGGCGTACATATGGCCGCTGTTGGGAAGGCCGAGGCTACCGAACCGATGACACCGCTGGCATGGCGACCTGCGTGTTCAACTCCCGTACAGCCAGCTGTCGTACGCGGCGTTGTCGACCAGGTGGTAGAGCCCGAGCGCGCCGGGGAAGAGCACGAGGGCGAGGACTCCGGCCCGTACGAGAACCGGCGCCATGATGGTGACGCTTTCGTACTGGCCGGTGATCGTGCGCCAGTCGCGCCAGCGTCTGATGTCGCCCGAGCACGCCGTCCAGAACCAGACTCCGACCACGATCCCCATCCCGGCGAGGACCATGGAGAACCCTGCCACCACGGCAAGGAACGTCTCGCGGTCATGGTGGTCGGCGACGAAGAGTGTGACCATAAAGAGCAGGACGACGGCGGCGACACCCTGCACTGCTCCTCGCACCAGGACGCCCTTGAAGCGCAGCCGTGGCAGACGTACGCCATCCTCGTCCGTGGCCCGTTGTGGGGTCGGCACTGCTCCGGTGCGCTGTGTACGCGTCATGGGCGGCAGGTTACCTGGGGGGAGAAAGTCAGCAGGACGAATCTTCCGGCCAGCCGCAATAGCGGCTAGAGATCTTCAATGGCTGAGGTTACCGCGGAGAGGATCGATGGCGGGGTCGGCGACGTCCCTCGCGCACTGAACGGTTGTCGGGCACACTGTGCCGGTGGAATACGTCGGCCGGGTGCCCTGTCCGCCCCTCGACCGGTTCGTCGACGACATCTACTGCCTGACCGGGGTGCCGCGCCACCGCCGGATGAACATCCCGCCGATGCCGTCGGCGCACCTGTTCCTCAACCTGGGCGGGCCCGTCCGCCTGTGGGACTCCGACCCTGTGGTGCCGTCGGCGGTGTTGGCCGATGGGTGGTTCTTGGGCGTATGGACCAGACGTTTCCTCGTCGAGTACCCCGCACGGGTGCGGCTCGTCGGGGTGCACTTCAAGCCGTGGGGGATGTCGCCGTTCCTAGACATGCCGGCGAGTGAGCTGCGGGACCGATGGGTGCCGGTCGACGCCGTCTGGCAACGGTCGGTGGACCGGATTCGCAACCAGGTCGGCGACATCGCGTCGGCGACCGAGACACTGCGGGTGCTGGAAGCGGAGCTGCTGTCGCGGCTTGCCGAGGCGCCGTCGCGCGGTCTCGACCTGGTCCTGCACGCAGGCGGGCGTTTGGAGACGTCCAACGGAACGATCCCGATCGGTGCGCTGACCGCGGGCGCCGGGGTGAGTGGCAACCACCTGGCCGCGCAGTTCAAGGCTCATGTCGGGGTCACCCCGAAGCGGGTGGCGCGGATCTACCGCTTCGCGCGGCTGATCCTGTCCGTGGACGCCCTGCGTCCGGTCGACTGGTCGGAGCTCGCGCACGCGGCAGGCTACTTCGACCGGGCTCATTTCAGCAGGGAGTTCAAAGACTTCACCGGCCACACCCCGACGGAGTACCTGGCCCTGCGGCGCCGATTCCCCGCCGAGCAGGGGTTCCCGCCGGACGCAGGTCCGATGCCCGCTGATTGATTTCTTACATGCCCGGTCGCCTCCCGGGGCGACAGGATCGGGGGTGCACACGCAGGGAGAGTTGAGGAGGACCCGTGGGCACAGTGATCATGCACAACGTGGTGTCGGTGGACGGCTTCATCGCCGACGCCAACGACGACGTCGGGCCACTCCACGAGTGGTATTTCAGCGGGAACACCCCGATCACCGAAGGCGGCGACCAGCAGTACGACCATTCCAGCGTCGGAAGCGGCTTCCAGGTCTCACGTGCATCGGCGGAGTACGTCCGGCCGATGTGGGAGTCGATCGGCACGATCGTGATGGGCCGCCACTTCTTCGACCTGATGAACGGCTGGGAAGGCAACCAGCCCGCCGGCGACCACGTGGTCGTGGTGTCCCATCGGCCCAAGCCCGAGGGCTGGCACCCCGAGGCGTCGTTCCACTTCGTCGACGGCGTGACGGCTGCGATCGACAGGGCCCAGGAACTCGCCGGTGAGCGAGTCGTCGCTGTGAGCGCCGGCGAGGTGGGCGGTCAGATCCTCGCGGCCGGCCTCGTGGACGAGGTGGCCATGGACGTGGTGCCGGTGGTCTTCGGGTCGGGCAAACGCTACTTCGGCAGCATCGACGGCCAGCAGCTGCTGGAGGATCCCCACGTGGTCATCCAGGGCGACCGGGTGCTGCACCTCAGGTTCAAGGTACGCCGCTAGAGATCTTCAATGGCTTAGAGGTCCTAACAAAGGCGCTGTACGTGCCGGACGGAGTCCTACTGGGAGCCGGACGGGGTGGTGTGAATCCCGGCGAGCAGGTCCGCGTAAGCCTCCCACGAAGGATCGGTGCGGTGGGGCCCCTTCTCTCCCGCCACGATGGATTCAGCGCACCCCGTCTCGCCCCTGACTGTGCCCCGGCGGACCACGTCGCCGGTGCGCGCCTCGACAACGGTGACGGTGTAGACGCCCTGGGAGAACTCGACGGACTGACCGCCCACGCCCAAACCGTGCATGCTGTACGCGCAGCTGACCTCCGTGTCCGGCACCGACCCGGCCGGCTCCCTGCACGTCACCAACTGCACCGTGTCCGGGGCTGGTTCATCGTCCGGCCACACCGGATCCTCCGTCTCCGTGCCCTTGGAGGCGTACGCGCTGTTCCCGTTCTCGATCGCCACCCACGGATGTGGCCCGGCCTCCGGCTCGTAAGCGGCCGCGCGCGGGAACGGATCTCCAGTGCGGTCGTCCTCACAGATGCGCGCGAAGTCCCACAGGTTGCGCGGCTTGTCGCCGAGGACGATGTCGTTGACTGGTGGCAGCAGCATCAGCCCCCACGACATCAGGCCGAGCACCGCTGTCGTGCCGACGAGCCGCAGCGTGAACCGACCCAGCCCCGCCGTCCCGTCCCTCAGGACCCGGCGCACGACCACCGCCGCGACCGCCAGCACACCCCCGATGATCAGCCAGGACATACCGGTCCTCCTCCTACCGTCATGGCGAATGTACGGCCGGAGAACGGGACCCCTCCCGGACCGGCAACGTACGTGCAGTCACGCGGCGTTGTCCGGCGTGACGCAGATGAACGGCCAGACGTACTCGGGATCAGTGAACTCGACGCTCACCCGATGCCCGAAGGTGGTCAAAACGCTGGTCACCGCCGAGGTCAGGACAACAGCGGCGTTGTAGACCCGGTCTCTTTCCACGGTCTCCTGGCCGTGGTAGTGGCGCTCATCAGGAATGTGCCAGGCCAACGACACGTACCCGAGCCCTTCGGCCAGGTTCAGAGTGACGCCATTGACGGCGTGATCATTACGGCCTGAATCATCAAGCACATGGACGGGGATGCCCACCTTGATGAGGTCCTCGCGCACCTGCGCAGCCAGCCCAGCGAGGGGGTGACCGTCAAAGCCCCGGAGATCGGGCGGCAACAGAGCCATCTCGAAAGCGTATCCAGATCCCACCCACCATCGCCGAAGTACCGTCAAACCAGTGGCAGTTGGCGTATCCCGCGGGCCGTAGGGGCATACCGGGGCATGACGCGTGAGGCCACAACGGCTGGGGGAGTGGTTCAGGTATGGCAGCTGGGCGGCGGCGCAAAGTGGGTGCGGTGCGGCAGATTGGCGGACGGATCGCCCCGGAGCACCGCAACGGTGTCATGAGCCAGGTCGTCGCATCCCGGTTTCCGTGCCGGGTGTGCGGGTCGGGCAAGCTGCGCGTCACCACGAACGGCCAGGAGTGCGAAGGGTGCCGGCAGACGCGGGAACAGCGGCGCAGACGGCGTACCGTGCTCAGGCGTACGGCCGCGGAACGGCCCGTGTCATGGCTGGTCAAGGAGCGCAGCCGGGAGGCTGGCCTGATGCTCGCGCGCTACGCCGCCTGGCAGGCCCTCGGCCCGGACCCGCTGCCACAGGGGCGCAAGGCCTTGGACCGCCTGCGTGTCCACCTGGATGCGGTGTACGTCCTGGACACGGAGCTCAAGCGCCGCTACTCCGCAGGGACTTCCGCCAGCCCTGTGGGGATCACCGAACGGCAAGCGTCGGCGTTCCGCCGGCGTCTGTTCGCCGACATCGCGGCCGGGCGCCGCAGCGTCGATGAGCTGCTTCAGCCCAACGACCGCCTGGGCGACCAGCAGGCGCTGCTGGACGCTACCCATGCCTTCGCCGTCTTCAGCGCCCAGCATGGACACCGGGTCGCCGCAGCCGCTTTCGAGCACGCGCGGGTGCCGGTCAGCCTGTCCTGGCAGACGGCCGCCGCCCACCCGCCCACCCTGATCCAGGCCACGGTGACGGTCGCGGCCACGCCGACCGCATCGCCCGACCACCTGAAAGAGATCACCGACCTCGACCGCGAAGCCGAAACCGCGGCTGCCCGCCCGCGCGGATAGCGGCTCCACAGGAAAGCGTCGGGCGATCCGAAGCCGCCGCGCAGACCACCTGCGCGCCCTGGGCTCGACTCGCCGCTGAGACTGAGGAGTTCACGTGCCCCGAACCGCCCGTCGCGCCTCCAACACCACGGCAGCCCGCGAGGCCCTGCACCGCGCGCTGCGGCTCCTGGACGACCAGGGCAACCGAACGCGCTTGCCGAGGCCCGGGCGGCGGCCCAGGCGGCGATAGACGCAGTGCCCTACCCATGGCGGCAGCCGCACTGTGCCGAGTACCGGCGCAACGCGAAGGAAGACACCTGCCGCAGCCGCACCTGCACCCGTTGTTCTGCGGTCAGGGCCGGCGACCCCATGCCGGACGACGACTACTGATCAGCACGCCCTCCAGCGAGGCACCCGGGCGAAAGCATCCGTAGTGCGTGAAGTGTGGGATCTGCTGGTGCGCGGTGGCCCATCGTGCGGAACCATGGGGCATGACTGCTGTTGAGTACGTTGCACTCGCCGTTGCACTCGCCGTTGCACTCGCCGGCGCGCTCGGCATCGGGGCCTACGCCGAGCTTCTCCGTCGACGGCGCCGTGAGCGTGCACGCGACGAGGCAGACCGTGGCCACGGCAACGACGAGTACCGGTATGGATACAGACGCCGCTACATGGCGCGTCTCGCGTACTGGACGAGTCGGGACCAGGCCCGTCTCATGTGGGCCGTCTGGGGCTGGTCGGTGTACGTGCTGGTATTCATCTCGCGAGTCGAATTGCGTCGCGCATCCGAGGGATGGCAGGTACACGGTTCCCTGGGGCCTGCGGCGGTTCCGGATCTGATTACCGGAGTCGCAGCCATCACCACGGCGGCCGGTGTCTTCGTTGGCGGCGTGCTTAGACGTCATCTCATTTGGTGAGTCTGCGGTAGCAGATGAGGGTGGCATTTCCACCCTGAGATCTGTCAGGTACCCGCCCGGCAACGCCCCCTGGTAGGCATGAGACATGTCAAACAGAGCCAGGAAGGGAACCACCATGAGGAACAAGCTCCGCAACCTGCTGGCCGTGGCCGCCGTCGCCGCCGCGACCGGCACCACCGGGCTCACGGGCGCGACCGGCGCCTCCGCCGCCGCTCAGGCGGACTGGGCTGGCTGCCCGGACGGCAACGTCTGCATCTACGCCGAGGGCCGCTACAGCAACATCGGCGCCGGCGACGTCACCAACAAGTACTTCCGCTACGGCACCTACAACCTGTCGAACCAGGTCAACCAGCACTGGGTCCTGAACAACCAGAACGGCCCGTTCGAGGACGCGTACGTGAAGCTGTGCACCGGTTACAACGGCACCGGCGACTGCAGCAAAGTGCTGGGTCCCGGCTACGGGGAGTACCTGAACCTGACTCCGATCAACTCGATCGTCCTGTACCGGTAATTCCCAGCGGTCCCGCGATCTCCTCCGCCGTCACCCGGCCCGCCTCGAACTCCAGCGTCTCGTCTCCCATGGCCTGGTCGGTGTCGAGGCCGTCCAGTTCTTCCAGGGGCAGGTTCAGGCGGACATGGGCGACCACCGACTGCAAGGCCCTGAGCGTCGCCGAGGCCGTGGAACCTCAGTTGGAGAAGTAGGAGAACTGCCACCACCACAGGGCCTCGGTGGTGCGGCCGGCACGGTAGTGGGCCATGCCGTGGCGCAGGTCGGCAATGACGTCGGCGAGGTCGTCGGACCGTTGAGTCTTCTCTTCAGGTCCAGCGGACGCTCGCGCCGGGAACATCCGCAGAAGCGCGCTGGTTACAGGAAGCGTGGTTGTGAAGGGAGAGTGTCCCCGGACCTCACCTATTGCCCATGAGGACGATCGTTCGGCTGAAGCCTCATGGAGCGTTCCGCCGCGTAGGCGACCGCCCTTCACGACCACGCTCTTCGTCGCAGCTGCCGCCCGGGACCCGTCCCGGGCGACAGCTGTTGCGCGTGGCGCTGGGAATCGACTGGACGCCGGACGAAGTCGACAGGTCAGCCGATCGCTTGCCAGGCAGGAGGCAGGATCACCACGGTGGGCAGCGGCGACCCACTCGCTGGAATCAGACCGGTTGGTGCTGAACCCATCGCGCCAGAGAAGTCGACCGCGCCGCCGGAGAACACCGCGCCCAGGAAGTCGACCGCGCCCGAGAAGACTGCCCCTTCGAAGTGGATGGTGCCGCCGGAGAACACTGCTCCGCTGGAGTTGACTGCGCTGCCGTAGAACATCGCCCCGTGGAAGTGGACCGCGCCGCCGGAGAACACTGCTCCGCCGAGGTCTCCTCCGTCGAAGGCGACGTTTGGGAAGTCGAATTT
This sequence comes from Streptomyces sp. NPDC050704, assembly GCF_040654355.1. Lineage (NCBI taxonomy): Bacteria > Bacillati > Actinomycetota > Actinomycetes > Kitasatosporales > Streptomycetaceae > Streptomyces > Streptomyces sp. NPDC050704. Next base: position 12,355 of record NZ_JBFAHW010000188.1, read on the forward strand.
GTGGCCCTGCCAGGAGTGTTGGTGATCGTGGGGCAGTCGGAGATGATCGCGGATGAGCCGGATGGTGGTGTGCCGGACTTCCCGCAGGGCCAGGTAGGTGCGCTGGGCTGTTGTATCACCCGCTACCTCAGCTTCGGTGGTGTAAGTGGGCGGTTCGTGAGTCTATGAGTGGTTCTGGTGTCGCCTGATGGTGTGGGCGAAGCCGGAACGTTCCGGTCCGGTGCCGGTGGCCTGCTGGGATCGGTGGGATGAGTGAACGCAAGCCGTACCAGAGCGACTTGACGGATGAGCAGTGGGCGTTGATCGGTGCGGCCTGAAAGCTCCTGGCCGCCAGTGAACTCGAAAGGAGGAATACGAGTTCCCCGCCAAGTGGTCAATATGGTGGGTCCCTTAGC
>NZ_JBFAHW010000189.1:0-12660 GCF_040654355.1 Streptomyces sp. NPDC050704
GTTGGCGAACTGGAACGGCTGGTGGTCGATCAGCAGCAGGACGCTCTCCTCGGGGGTCAGCAGGGCGTTCAGGCCGGTCTTCGGGGACTCGCTCACGGGATCTCCTCCAGTGCGTGGAACGCGTAGACACTTGGTGCGCGTTCGTTGACGCTTCAACCATTGCGCATCATTGTTGATGAGTCAACTATCTGGCTCGCTCCGCCCGACCAGCGCGCCTGGTCCGCCCTCGTCGGCGCACATCAGAGGGACGTATGAGACTTGATGCCCGATTCTTCGTTTCGGCCGGGGTGAGCGGGCAGGTCGCGGCTGCGTCGGACCGCTACCGCCGGGGCTGGGTGAACAAGCCCTGCGCAGCCTCGGCCAGGATCCCGCGGTCGGTCGGCCGCTTGAGCTTCAAGCGGATGTTGTTGATGTTGTTGGGCACGACCGTCAGGTCCATCGCCTCCCAGACCCGCCGCGCCCGCAGCGGATGGTCGGCCGCGGGGAACACGGCCATGATCTGCTGGTAGCCGGATGGTCCCGCAGTTTCGGTGCCGGCGCCGCGGACGGTTGAGGGTCGGGCAGTTCCAGCAGTGTCTTGCCGGTGATGCGGACTTCCTCGGCGGCCCGGCCGAGTTCGTTGAGCTGTGCGGTCAGCTGAAGAGCCCGGAATGCCAGCCGGTGAAGGGCCTGGCTGCTCAAGACGCAACCGGCTCGCGTGACCGGCCTCGGCTCCGGCCGTCAGGGGTGGATCTGGCTGCCGTATCCGAAGTCTATGCGGAGGGATTCCATTAGCGAGAAGGTGTTGGTCATGACGAAGACGTCGGCGGCGGCGAGGACACCGGTGTACTTGGCGGCGACGGGAGCTGCCGCCGTGCGGCACACCTCATCCAGCCAGACCTTGACCATGGCCCAGATGTTGTCCCCGTAGCGGGCGGCGTAGGGGGCTATGTCGACGGTGCCCAAAGCCTGCTTGATGGACTCGGTGAGGTCGGCGATGAACGCCTGGTGCACGGTGACGTCAGCCCGGTTGCCAAGTCGTCCCATGTGCCCGGCGATGAGGTGCTTCCAGGGATAGGCCAGGGCCGTGTCGTGGGCCTTGACGTATGCGGGCACGTCCTCGCTGAAGTTGAGGTTGCCGAAGGTTGCCCAGCCGGGAATTACGATGTCCACGAGCATCAGGGCGTCGTGGTCGGGGAACTGGATGAAGATGTTGTCCGGGGAGTGGTTGGGGCCGTGCCAGGTCAGTTTGACCCGCTCCCCGCCCACGTGCAGGGTGTAGCGGTCCTTGAACGTGACGTCGGGCGCAGGCTTGGCGGAGTCGTTGTCGCGCCGCAGGAGCCTGCGGTTCTCCTCGTGCCCGACCCGCACGACGTTCTTCCCGAACAGCGAGGAAGCGCCGATGTGGTCCGAGTGGTGGTGGGAGTGGACCAGGTGAGTGACCTTGTTGCTCACGCCGTTGGCGGCGGCGACTTCGTCGACGGCGCGCTGGAGGTTGTGTCCGATGGTCGGCGGGGCGTCGAACAGGACGACGCCGTCACGGGTCGTCAGGAACGCGGCCTGGTAGTTACCGTCCGTGACCCAGTACAGATTCTTCTTGACCCGTCCGACGTAGTAGCCCTGACTGTTCAGCGCGGGGCCGAGGGCCGACGCGGGAACCGGGGCGAAGTCCGGCAGATCGTCAGCTGCGGCGGCCGGGGCCGAGGCGGCCGCGGGGGTCGCCCCCGCGGTCAGCGCCAGCGCGACGGGAGCCGCGACGGCCGCTGCCGCCAGGAAGAGGCGACGGTTGGTACCAGGCATTTCCGACTGTGGAGTTGTCATTCCGACCTTCCCTCACGAAGAAGATATGCGTGACGCAGAGTTCGACGTCACCGGGAAGATATCCATGGGGTACTGGTTACTTCAACGATCCTTAAGTACCCTTCGGATATGAAGGCTGCTGCCAACGACTCGGGCATCTGCTGCCCGCCCCGGCTGGTGCTCGACCGCATCGGTGACAAATGGTCGGTGCTGATCGTGCTGAACCTGGGCGACGGACCCAAGCGGTTCAGCGAACTGCGCGACCTGCTTCATCACGTGACACCCAAGGTGCTCACCCACACCCTGCGGGGGATGGAACGCGACGGCCTGCTCACCCGGACGGTCTTCGCCGAGGTCCCGCCCCGCGTGGAGTACGAACTGACCCCGCTCGGCCACTCCCTGCGGCCCGTCATGGAGCCGATCAACACCTGGGCCGAGAAGCACGTGGACGAGGTCCTGTCCCTCCGCAAGGCCCACGACACCCGTGCCGCCGACACGACCGCCTCCTGACTTCTCCGTCGTCAGGTTCGGGCAGCCTCCGGTCCGGTAAACGCGGGCAGACCCCGGGCATTGAGGCTACGGCGACGCCGCCGACTGCGATCCAGAAGTCCGACCCGCGCAGGACCTGGCCAGGTACGCATGACACAGGTGGCGCCTCTTCGGGCTGAGCCATATGACCACCTGCGCCGATGGTTACGCAGTCGCGGCATCCGGCACCGCATCGTCCGCAGGGGCAGCGAGTCCTCCACACGATTGGGCCGCCAGCATCGCCTTCACCCTCATCTGCTGTTACCGCAGACTCACCAAATGAGATGAATCTTTAGGATGCAAGGCCTGCTGGCTCCGACCGCGAGAGTTGCGGGATAGAGCACGCCGTACCCGAAGCACACGGACGCAGTCGACGACGGTTTCGATCGCGAGGGGCTGGTCGTCACCGGTGTCGAGGGTGAGCTGCCGAGTGGCCTTGGCCGCGGCCAGAGAGCGTCGGCGCGCAGCGCGAGGCTCCACACCCGGGCGCGCTGCAGACCGAGAGATCCCTGCAGAGCGTAGGCGGTGCGCACCGGCAGCGCGGTGTGGTGGTCTTCCGGGAACCTGCGGCCGCCGCCTTCGCGAACGGCAGTACACCGGCACCCGTGCTGCCCGGCGGTCCCGGTCGTCCCGGCGAAGACGCTCCTACCGCAGCCGCGGAGGGGGCGTGGGGACGGGCCTGGACACTGGCTCGAAGTCCGGCTCCGCCGTGTCGGTGCTGGTCGTGCTGCCGCCGGCGCGCTCGTGGGAGCGGTAAGCGGTTGAGTGGTCGCCGCTGGACAGTTGCTCGACCGCGCCGAGGAAATCGCGGAAGGCCCGGTCGGTGCGGGTGGTGTCGCCGGTGGCGTCGAGGTCCATGAGGAGACCACGGATAACAGCGAGAACGAGCGTCGCGAGATCCGGCCGGCCGATGCTGCGCAGGCCGTCCTCCAGCGGCCCGAGCCAGTCGGTCGTCGCGGTGCGCCGGAAGTTGGGCCACAACCGCTGCTCCGCACTCTCGCGCAGCTGACCGAACATCCGCAGGTACGGCCGCCCGTCCGGGCCGGTGATGGAAGTCCAGGCGCGATCCAGGGTGGCCGTGTAGGGCTCGTCGGGCCGCGCCCGCAGGAGGTCACCGAACGTGTCGAGCTGGCGTTGCCGCGCGTGCCCGAGGACGGCTCGCAGCAGGGCGTCGCGGGTGCCGAAGTGATAGATCAGCATGCGGGCCGAGGTGCCGGTGGCGGTGGCCAGCGGCTCGAGCCGGTCGGGGAGACCGTGCGCGAGGGCGTGATCGGCGCAGGCGTCGAGCAGCCTCTCCTTGATGTGCGGTTGCGGTCGTCTGCCCACGCCCCGACTTTTTCACGTAACAGCAGCTACGTCTACCGTTGATCGAAAGGCAGTCAAGGCAGCCGTGGAGGCACCGATGAGGGTCGTGTTCGTACATGGGGCGTGCGTGCGGGACGGGTCGTGGTGGTGGCACCGCACCGCCGAACTGCTGCGGAAGCGAGGGGTGCCGAGCGTGGCCCCGGCCCTGCCGAGCTGCGGCGAGACGGGACGTCCCGGCGGCGTCGGCGGTCCGGGACTGTCCGAGGACGTGGTCGCGGTGCGGCAGGTGCTGCAGACCGGCGCCGAACCGACCGTCGTGGTGGCCCACAGCTACGGCGGCATCATCGCGGCGGAAGCCGCCGCGGGAATCGGGTCGGTACGCCACCTCCTGTTGGTCTCCAGTTACCTCCCCGAGGTCGGCCAGAGCTTGTCCGAGTTCGGGGACGGCAGCCCCGCCCCGTTCCTCGACGTCGACCCCGACGCCGGCACGTTCGGGGTCCGCCCCGACCTGCTCGTGGACACGTTCCTGCAGGACTGCGACCCCGAGGTCCAGGCGCAGGCGGTGGACCACCTCGCCCGGCAGAGCGTGCAGGTGACCGGGCAGCCGGTCAAGGCGGCCGCATGGCAGCAGGTGCCCTCGACGTACCTCGTCTGCGCCCAGGACCGTGGCACCCCGCCGCACCTGCAGCGCGAGTTCGCCCGCCGGGCCGGCAACGTCGTCGAACTCGACGCCGGCCACCACCCCTTCCTGTCCCGGCCCGCCGCGGTCCGGGACCTGCTGCTGAGCCTGTGACGGCAATCGCGGACGAGCCGGGCCCGCGGTCCGAGGACCAGGACGCTGTCGTGGGCACCGAGGAAGAAGTCCTGTCGAGGGCCTACGCGGTCTACAACGGGCAGGACGTTGACCTGCGAACACCGGCTTGACGCCAGATTCCCGGCGGGACTCGTCGTGTGGCTGGCTCGCGCACTGCCGCTGGCAGACGGTGGGATCCGGCTCGCCGCTCTGGCGCACCACCCCATGTTGCTCTTTGACCTCCGGCGATCTCGTGGCAGCTACGGTTGATCGCCCGGCTCAGGCGCGGTGCGGGACGGACCGGATTTTCGGTGTTTGCGCAGGTCGGAATCTGGTTCGGATGTTCCGCACCGGTCGAGTGACCCACCTCACACCCGGCTCCTGTCAGGAATCGCCGCGCTGTCCCGCTCAAGGGGAAAGCGATTCAGACAGGAGCCACACCATGAAGCACCGCATCCTCGTCCTCGGCGCCGGTTACGCCGGGGCCTTCGCCGCCGGGAGCCTGGCCCGTCGGCTCTCGCCCGCCGACACCGAGATCACCGTCGTCAACGCCGAGCCGGTCTTCGTCGAGCGGATGCGCAACCACCAGTTCGCGGCGGGCCGGGAACTGGCTACCCGGCGGCTCACCGACGTGTTCGCCGGCACCGGGGCACGGCTGCGCGTGGCCCGCGTCACCGCGGTGGACCCGGAGCGCAGGACCGTCGCCGTGACCGGCGAGGACGGTGTCGGCGAGCTCGGGTACGACACGCTGCTGTACACGCTCGGCAGCCGGGTCGCCGAGCACGGTGTCCCTGGTGTGGCCGAGCACGCCTTCGACGTGGCGGGACGGCCGTCGGCGCTGCGGCTGCGCGACCGCCTCGACAGTCTGGGCGGAGCCGGCACCGTGCTCGTCGTCGGTGAGGGCCTGACCGGCATTGAGACCGCCACCGAGTTCGCCGAGTCGCGCCCCGGTCTTTCCGTGGCGCTCGCCGCCCGTGGTGAGCTGGGAGCCTGGCTCTCCCCGGGGGCCCGGCTCCACCTGCGCGAGGCCTTCGACCGGCTGGGCATCACCGTCCACGAGCACACCAGCATCGAGGCCGTCGAGGCGACGTACGCGGTCGGCGCGGACGGCACCTTGTTCCCGGCCGACGCGACCGTGTGGACGGCCGGGTTCGCCGTCGGCCCCATCGCGGCCGCCGCCGGTCTCGAGGTCACCGAGGACGGCCGGATCGTCGTCGACGACACCATGCGCTCGGTCTCGCATCCGGACGTCTACGCCGCGGGCGACAGCGCCTACGCGATCGGCGACAACGGCCGGCCGCTGCCGATGTCCTGCGCCTCGGCGGGCTATACCAACATGCAGGCGACGGACGCGATCGTGGGACGGCTGACCGGACGCCGGGTTCCGAGTGTCAAGAAGACCTACATCGGCAACCACATCAGCCTCGGGCAGCACGACGCGATCCTTCAGATGGTCGATGGCGACGTACGGGCGAAGTCCTGGTTCGTGGGCGGCCGGAAGGCCGCGCGGTTCAAGGCGGGCGTCCTCTGGGGCAGCCTGTGGGCCACCTCGCACCCGACCTTCGGCATGCCGAAGCGCAGGCGCCGCCTGGCCGTCACCACAACGCCTGCCGGCACCACGGCCGTTACCACCGCGCCCGAGAATGCCGCCGCATAAGGTCGTCTGTATGGAGAGCACCGTCGCTGATCGCTTCGAGGCCGGCCGGGCACGGCTGGCCTCGCTGGCGTACCGTCTGCTCGGCTCGGCGGTCGACGCCGAGGACATCGTGCAGGACGCGTACCTGCGCTGGCACGCCGCCGACCGGGAGCGGATCGAGGTGCCGGAGGCGTGGCTGACCAAGGTCGTCACCAACCTGTGCCTGGACCGGCTCCGCTCGGCAGCGGTACGCCGCGAACGGGCGGCCGGCGCCTGGATGCCCGAGCCGCTTCTCGACGGCGACCCGATGCTCGACCCGGCCGACACCTTCGAGCAGCGCGAATCGGTGTCGCTCGCCGTCCTGACCCTGATGGAGCGGCTCACACCGGTCGAACGGGCCGTCTACGTCCTGCGCGAGGCGTTCTCCTATCCCCACTCCGAGATCGCCGGGATCCTCGACATCTCGGAGTCCGCGAGCCAGCAGCACGTCCACCGGGCCCGGCGCCGGGTCGCGGCCGCGCGCCGCGGCGGTGACGAGGTCGACCCGGCGACCGCGCGCAAGGTCCTCGAGGAGTTCCTCGCCGCCGCGTCCTCGGGTCGTACCGAGCGTCTGGTGGCGCTCCTCACCGACGACGCGACGGCGATCTCCGACGGCGCGGGCCTCTCCAGGACGCTGTGGCGCTACGAGACTCCCGAGCGCGTCGCCGCCGTGATGCGGACCGCCTTCAAACCCACTCCCGCGAAGCGGCGCCTGGCCGGCGGCTCGCCCACGTTCCACATCGGGCAGGTCAACGGCTGGCCCGCCGTGCTCGCCGTGCTCGAGGACCGGATCGTGGGCGCCGCGGCGTTCGAGATCAGCGACGGCAAGGTGGCGGCGCTGCACGGCTTCGCCGCCGCGGAACGGCTCGCCCGCCTCACCGAGATGTGGCGGCAGCACGAACCCGACGCGCCGGTCATCGGCCGGTGGTGACCGGCGTCTCCGTCGCGTGATGCGCAGTTCCCGGAGACGCGGAGACCGATCTGTACCGAGGCCGATCTGCTTGGCACGCCAGCGAAACCGGGACAGCCACTCGACGTGAAGTTGCGTCCTTGTCCGAGTATCCGAGTATCCGAGTACTCGGGCCTCGTGCTTCGTTACTCGACATCTCGAAGCGCAAGGGGCGGCCACGTCTGCCGTCGGGGCAACGGCGAACCCCGGCGCGAGGCGAACGCGCCGGGGTGCAACAACAGGCTCAGTACCGCGTGGGGAACAGCTGAAGCTTGGCCTTGTTGCCGGAGACCGACTTCACCCAGATCTTCAGGTTGTTGAACTGGAGGGTGCCGCCCGGGCTGGTGTAGCCGCTGAGGCTCCCGCCGGCGGCCGACATCTTCACGGACCGGGAACTGATGCTCGTGATCTTCAGCTTCCCGAACCCGAACTTGCGGCTGTCGACCTTGATGGTCTTGGGCGCCGATACGGTGGTCTTGCACCGCCCGTCGTAGCAGGGCCCGTTGGCGGCAGACGCCACCGGCGTCATCAGGCCGAACCCGAGTGTGCCTGCCATGGTCAGCGTGAGTGCGGTCGTCGCGGCCCGTCGGCGCATACCGGCGGTGGTCACCAGGGTGGCGTCTGTCATTCGGCCCATGCGGTTACGGTTCACGTCATCGCCCTTCGGTCGGTCGGAAACGGTACGGCGGGGAGTTTCTGCACCGCCGGAGTGTGCTCGGATCCGAGCCGACCGGTTGGTGCCCCGCTGCACCACCGATTCCAGCGCCCACCTGGTTGTTCAGTAACCTGCTCCCCCATCCTGAACAACTCGCGTGGCCCGCCTCCGGCGTGGTGGAGGCGGGCACGCAGCGAGGCGCGGTCCCGAGTGGTCAGACTCCCGTCGAGTTCTTCACGTACGGCGACGGCGTCGATGAGGATGGCCAGTCCGCTGCCCAGGCTGATCATGTTGAGGACCAGCGCACGCAGCGGTTGCACAACACTGCCGGTGAACAGCAAGAGCAGGACGAAGGTGGTGATGGCGACCAGGGGCAGGGCGAGCCGCATTCGCCCGACCAGCGTCCTGCGGATCAGGCCGCAGGCGGCAACGCGAAGGGGGTCCCCGCTCAAGCCAAGTCGAGAGTGACGACGAAGCCGAGGTGGTCGAAGCCCGATGCCGGTGATGGACGCCGCCCTGCGGGAGTCACTCAAGGCCCTGGGTTGGCTCGTCGCAGTTCCAGGTCAGCCACCATGGAGCTGGATTTTCGACGGACGCGCATGCCCGCGCTGGAGTGTTCAGCCGGTCTTCGGGACGTGCGTGACGTCTCGTGTGACGGCCACGAATTCCGCGGCGACGGGTGAGAGGCCGTGGCGCGGGACCGCCAGGGCGAGTTCGACCGGTGACGTGGTGGGGATCAGTTCGGCGAATACGGCGCCCAGGCCGGTCAGGGCACCGACCGAGCCCGGGACGATGCTGACGCCGCAGCCGGCCGCCACCAGGCCGACGATCGTCTGCATCTGTATCGCCTCCTGCGCCACTCTCGGCTCGAAACCGCCCGCGTGCCGGCAGAGGGCGGTGATCTGGTCGTGGAGGCCCACGCCCAGGTTCCGGGGAAAGCGTACGAAGGGCTCGCCGACCAACGAGCGGATATGCAGGCGCTGTTGGCCGGCCAGCTTGTGGTCGCTGGGCAGTACGACGAGCAGCGGTTCACGGGAGACCGGAAGGAGAGCGAACTCCGCGTCGGCGGGTGAGGGGAGCGGCGGGCGGACGAAGCCGACGTCGAGCGTGTGTGCGCGCAGCCGCTCGATCTGGGTGGCCGTGGGGAGTTCGCTGAAGCGTACGACCACGTCCGGGTAGCGGGTGCGGTAGGCGCGCAGGACGGCGGGCAGCGGGTGGAGCGTGGCGGACCCGACCATGCCGATGGAGAGTTCGCCGATGTCGCCCCGCCCGGCGGAACGCGCACGGGTCTCCGCCCGCGCCGCCAGGGCCAGCGCGCCGCGCGCGTCGGCGACGAAGAGCTCCCCGGCCGGGGTCAGCCGCACATGGCGGGTGTCCCGGTCGAACAGCGAGACGCCCAGCTCGCGCTCCAGCGCCTTGACGGCCTGGCTCAACGGCGGCTGCGCGATGCCCAGTTCGGCCGCCGCGCGGCCGAAATGCAGATGGTCGGCGACGGCTACGGCCGCCCGTAGATGTCTCAGCTCCACCCGGCCCACGATATGCACCGCGTATTACTGGCGGTCAATCGTGCTATGGATGCGCAAGAGAGCGTCCGTGTCCGACAGCCTGGCGCAGCACAGTGCCGTGTGCGGTCAGGAAAGGGTGAGGGACGTTATGTGTGCGGAGCGTACGGATCGGGTCTCGTCGGCGCCGAGTCGTCGGCGTGTGCTGAAGCTTGCCGGCGCCGGGGCGGTCGGCAGTACGGGAGTCCTGGCAGCCGGCGGGACGGCCGAGGCGGCTGAGGCGCGGGCCGCCGCTCGCGCCGTACGGCCCTCCGGCGGCGTGCGGCGCGTGGTGCTGTTCCACCTGGACAGCCTGCACCACGAGGCACCCCAGCGCCTCGGCCTGGCGAACGTCCAGCGCCTGGCGGAGCGGGGCACCCAGGTGCAGGAGGCCCTTGTCATCTCGCCCTGGCACCCCACGATCGGCGGCTATCTGCCGCTGTCCACCACGTCCTTCCCCAACCCGACGACCTTCGCGGGCTCGCTGTTCCTCCGCCCCTCGCGGGAGCAGCGCTATCTCCAGCACGGCTTCAAGGGGTTCACAGCGCATATCGCCAACAGCGAGGCGTACCGCTCCCTCAACCCCGGCTTCGACTTCACCCGCCTCAACGGCGAGGACACCGACGAGGACAACGTACGCCTCGGCCTGCGCCTGCTCCGCGAGCACGACGACCTCACCTTTATGCGGCTGCTGCTCCAGGACACCAACACGGCCGGCCAGGCGGTCGCGAACGCCCCGGCCGGCGAACCCTGGGCGCGCGACATCTACGCCAAGGGATCTCCGTACCCCGCGGTGGTGCGCACAGCCGACGCGCTACTGGGTACGTTTCTAGATGGGCTGGAGCGACTCGGCATGGTCGACGACACGCTCCTCGTCCTGCTTTCCGACGGCCAGTCACGGCTCGGCTGGCACCCCGTCCAGGCCGAGGACTCCTGGCGCACCCCGCTCGTCTTCGCGGGTCCCGGAGTGGCGAGGGGCAGCAGCATCCCGTACGCCGAGAACATCGACATCGCCCCCACCGTGGCGGCTCTCGCGCAGATCCCCGCACCCGGCGACGACGGCGGCTCCGGGCGGGTGCTGGACGAGATACGGACGGACGACCGCCGGAGCACCGCGCCCGGCGCGCCCGGCACGCCCCGTCGCGTCGAACGGATCAACCGGCAGATCGCCGAGTACCTCCGACTGGAGGGCTGGCTGCGCGCCCACGCCCGCGACTATCCCTATCTGGACGTCCAGTTGATGCGCGCCAGCAACGGCTCGCTGTCCGACACGCAGTTCTGGGGCCTCGACCGGATCGACGAGTGGCCCCAGGCCGAGTCGATCGACCGGATGATCGAGGACAACGACTCCGTACTCGGCACCCTGCGCCAAGCCCTCCACGACTCCGGTGCCCCGGCGCTGCTCTGAACCCGAGCCTCGGGCCCTGATGCCGGGAAGCGGCGCTTGACCACGGCGAACCGCTCGGCGGCCTGACGTCGTCCCGAGCACACTGACAGCAACGGCCATCGCGTACTCCCCTGGTCTTCACCTCCCTGGAGAGTCCCGCGGTGGCCGTGCCATGTCCCGGCCGCCGAGCAGCCAACCGCGCATGATCCCGCTCCCCCGGTGGGCGCAGCAGTGCACTTGGGCCGCCTGGTCTCGACAGCCAGTCCGCACCTCTGCTTTCACACCGCCTCGGCGGGCGGAGGGGAGGGCCCGGCGCCCTCTTCAGAGCTCTTCACAAATTGCACACCAAGGGAACACGCGTTGGACACCTTCGATATGCTCCAGGCGCTCCATTCACACCACTGTGGGGGATTTCCGCATGCGTATACGTCACACGCTGGCCGCAACAGTCACATTGGGCGCGATAGCCGTGCTGGCCGCCGGCCCGGCCCAAGCCGCTGAATACTCATCCGCGCTGAAGGTCAAGGGCGTTCAGTACGACGCCCCGGGCACCGACTCCAACAGATGTTCCGGCGGCAACACCAAGAACGAGTACCTGACGATCAAGAACTACTCCCGCACCGCGACCGTCAATCTCAAGGGCTACGTCGTCAAAGACGCCACCGGCAACAAGTTCACCTTCACGGCCAGCCACAAGCTCCAGCCCGGCGACTATGTGAAGCTCCGCGGCGGCCGCGGCACCGACTCCGACGCCGGCAACGTCGCCTACCGCCAGAACTGCAACTTCATATGGAACAACGACAGGGACACCATCTACCTGTACAAGCCCTCCGGCAACCGTGCCGATGTCCACTCCTACACCAAGCGCGCCAACGACGCCGACGGCAACGGCTACATCACCTACCACGGCTGACATCCCGCCCGGACCACCGCGCGCAGACTCGACCTGCCGACTACCCCACCGCTGCGGTGTCTACGTCATAGATGTGCGCGGACGACGCAGGTTCTGCGGAGACAACGCACGCGAGGGCCGCCAGTAGACGATGAGTCGCTGATGGCCCTCGCGTCTGGCTGGGTCACGTCATCGGATGCGCCCCAGCCAGTTCGGTCAGAACGTCGACGGGTTGCTGCAGCTGTACAGGAGCGCACCACGGTCGTAGCAGTGAGGCCACTGCATACGGTTCCGGGTCTCGGGGCCGTAGACGCCGTCGGCACTGCCGGAGTTGCTGATCCTCTGGGCGGCCCAGGTGCCGCCGTAGCAGATGACGATGACTTGCTGAAGAGCTGCGACCGCCGACCTCAACCCTCCTGGGGGTGCTTTCAGAATGCTGGGTGCTTGCGGGCGAGGGTCATGCAGTGGGCGAGTTGGAGCAAGGCGTCATGCATGTCGTCTCAGGCTTCCCAGCGGGTCCGTAGACGGCGGGGGCCGTGGAGCCGGGCGATGGCGGACTCGGCGACCCACCGGATCTTCCCCAGGCCCGAACCGTGCGGATGGCCGCGTCGGGCGATCTTCGGTGTGATGCCTCGCTCGCGCAGTCGGCGGCGGTAGCAGTCGTAGTCGCGGTCGGCGTATAACGTGCGGGGCTTGCGCCGAGGGCGGCCCCGCTTGCCGCACCGGCCCGAGGCTGTCGATCAGCGGCAGGAGCTGGGTGACATCGTGGCGGTGCCCGCCGGCCAGAGAGACCCGCAGCGGAGTGCCGCGTGCGTCGGTCAGCACGTGATGCTTCGAGCCCGGCCGTGCACGGTCAACCGGGCTCGGACCGACTTTTGGGCTGCTTCGCCCCCGCTTGGCCTGCACATGCGAGGCATCGATGGTGGCACGGGAGAAGTCCAGACGGTCCGCCGCCCGCAACCTGTCGAGCAGCACCCGCTGGAGTTCTTCCCACACCCCGGCCTCTCGGTGATGCCGGTGGCGACCACGACGGCCCGGGAGACGATCTGATGGTTCACCCGCGCGTTGCAGTAGGTCGCGTCCAAGTAGACGTACAAGTAGACGTAGGGGAAGCGGACGTGATCCAGCGGGCGGGTGCGGAATGCGGTCAGCGGCC
>NZ_JBFAHW010000190.1:0-12627 GCF_040654355.1 Streptomyces sp. NPDC050704
GTTGTTTGTTTTTGTTTTTTTGTTTGTTTTTCCGACTCGCGGGGGGGGGGGGCCCCCCCCCGCTCCCCCCCCCCCGACGTCGTCTTTCCGGAAGAGCCGGTATGTCAGCAGATGGTCTGGCTGCTGTTGACGAGGGTGTTGTTGCGGAACGTGGTGTTGTTACCGCAGGGGCTCTCCCTGATCGATGAGTTCGTCACCCTCAGGTTCTGGATGATGATGTCGGAGTTGTTCGGGAACTCCGAGCGCGCGGCCAGCCGGATCTCGCCGCCGCCCGTGACGCTGCCGCTCTGGGCGGCGAGGTTCACGTTGTAGCAGTTCTCGATCAGGACCGCGTTGTTGCCGGTGTTGGAGATGGTGACGCGGTCGATGGTCGCGCCGCCGCTCTCGGAGACGCAGAAGACCCCGCGCCCGCCACCACGTGCGATGACCTCGCCGACCCGGATGTTGGTCGGATAGCCGCTGCCCACCCGGCCGTTGCGGTTGGCCATGCGGAAGGCCGCGTAACCGGTACCGGCACCCGCGCCGTCCGCGTCGACCTTCGTGACGGTGGCGTTGATGGTCTGGTTCAGCAGGAGGCCGGACTCGCCCACGTTGCGGGCGGTGACCGTGCCGATGGTGATGCCGTCGACTCCGTACGTCTCCACCGCGTGGCTGCTCGCCCCGGAGACGTACACGTTGTCGATGCGGACGTTCTTCGTCCACTGGCTGGTGTCGCCCCGGTTGTCGATGCGGACGCCGAGGCCGCGCGACAGGCGCATGTCGATCTGGCCGAGTACGACGTTGGTGACGTTGCGCATGAAGATGCCGTACAGCGGGGTGCCGGTGAGGTTCAGGTGCTGGACCTCGATGTCGCGTGCGCCGCGTGCGTAGACCGGGGCCTGGTCGCCGGAGCCCGATCCGGTGACGTTGATCGTGCCGCAGACGTCGAGCACGGTGTAGCTCGGCAGGGACACCCTGGACCCGGCGCCGATACTGCCCGAGCCGCGTACGACGACCCGTTCCTTCGAAGTGCGGCCCGAGGTAAGGCTGTTGACGGCGGCCTGCATGGCGGCCCGCATGTCGCTTCCGGTGTAGACGACACTGCTGCCGCGCCGGGCGGTCCAGGTGCTGCCGTTCAGCACGGCCTCGGCCTGGTACGAGCCCTCGCCGCATGCTGCCGCCGCCTGCCGCGGGGCCGCGGTGGCATCGGTCGACTCCGGCGCGGCGCTCGCGGGGGCCGTCAGCAGGGCTGCCGCGGTGAGCACGGCGGTGGCGCACGCGACGGTGGCACCGGCCAGCCTCCGGCGGGTCCCTAAGCTCTTGCGGATGAGGTGAGGTGCGGCTCTGCGTCCCATCTCGGCTTCTCCTGTTGTGGGGGTTCCGCGCCCTGCGACGAATGCCGCAGCAAGCGTTTTCTATAGCGGGCGGTGAGTTTGGCAAGGGCTTTCTATGCCGTCAAGAGGTTGGTGTGACAGAGGCGTCGGCCCGTACCTCTTCGCGGCGCCGTGTCCTGCTTTATCCCTGTTCTGTTCCCGGCCCCGGTACTGGTGGGCTCGCGTATTCAACTGTCGCCAGTTGAGCAATCCGGCTCCGGAATCACTACTGACCGTGACGCCCCTGGCGGGGATCTGGGTGTGGAGCCCTTAACGCCGACGGGACGTAGCACCGCGTCGTAATGGCGATGACCAGGCCGTGTTGGCGTCCAGTGCAGGAGTTCTTCCGCCAGGGATAGCCGTCCCAGTGGCCCCGAAGGGGCACTCATGCGCGCTCAGGCTCTCGGAACTGGAGGGCTCCCAACTTCGCTGGTTTCGTGAGGAACCCAGCCCGTTGGTGACCTTGCGTGATCTCCTGGAGCGTATCGGCTCCAGGTCCTTCCGGTCTCGTTACTCGACATCTCGAAGCGTGAAGAACGGCCGCGTCACGTGCCGCCGGTTCCCGGGGATCTCAGCAGGTCGAGTGACCTGCCACGTTAAACGCCAAGCTCAGGACCGGGACGCGGCGGAGGCGGCGGTGCCGGCACGGGAACGGTTGGTGCGGATCTCGTCGTGGTGGGCGGCCGCCCAACCGATCAGCTGCTTGACGATCTCGTTCAGGCCGCCGCCGAGCGGGGCGAGCGCGTACTCGACGCGCGGTGGCACCTCGGCGTAGGCGGTACGGCTGATCAACCCGTCCTCGGTGAGCTGGCGAAGGGTGTGGGTCAGCATGCGCTGGGAGATGCCCGGGACCTGACGCTGCAAGTCGGTGTAGCGCATCGGGCCGCCCTCCAGGACGGTGATGATCAACATGCTCCACTTGTCGCCCACCCGGTCGAGCACCTGGCGGATGAAGACCATGTGATCGGCGGGAATGCTCGCGCACGGCCCGACCGCAGCCGCCATCCCGATATCCGCACTGTCCTGCATAGCGCCCGTTCCTCTCCGTCGCGCACACCGATGTGCGTTTTGTATCGCCTTCCATACTGGCTCATCATGGCGTTACGAACAAAGAGTAGGAATTGGAGGTCAGGCCATGAAGGTCGAGATCTGGTCCGAGATCACCTGCCCCTGGTGCGGCCTGGGCGGCCATCGGTTGGACCGGGCCGTGGAGCGATTCGAGCACAACAGCCACGTAGAGGTGGTCCACCGTTCGTTCCCGCTGGGCAGTGGTCTCCCCGAGGACCGCACGCTCAGCGTCCGCGAAGTTGTGCTGGCCAAGTACGGCGCTGTCCCCGGGCAGGCCGGCGTACCGGATATCGAAGGCATGGCCGCCGCCGAGGGCCTGGCCCCCTACCGGGTCGTGGACAACCGAGTCGGGAACACCGACCTGGCCCACGAGTTCCTGGCTCACGCCTCCGCCGAAGGCAAGAACGGCGAAGCCTGGAACATGATCTTCCGCGCCTACTTCGGCAAGGCCGAGTCGATCTTCACGCTCGACGACCTGCTCGGGTTCTCCGACCAGCTCGGCCTGGACCGCGAACGGACTCGCCAGGTACTCGCCGACCGGCGCTACCGCCGTCAGGTACAGGAAGACGCACACCAGGCGCGGCGGCTCGGGGCAACCGGGGCCCCCTTCACCGTCATCGACGGCCGGTACGCCGTGCCGGGTGCTCAGGGCAGCGACGCCCTGCTCGGGCTGCTACGGACCGCGTGGGACGAGACCCACCCGGTCGCCGTGGCACCCGGCGGCGACGCGCCGGCCTGCGGCCCCGACGGCTGCGCCGTCCCCACCCGCCCGTGAACCACCGCACCATCACGCACACCAGTTTCCGAAAGGGTCCACCATGTCGTACCTGCTGCACATCGACTCCTCCTCGCTCGACGAGGCGTCCGTCTCCCGTCAGGTTGCCCAGTCCTTCCGTGACGTCTGGCAGGGCGAGGTCGTTCACCGCGATCTGGCTGCCGCTCCTGTGCCGCACCTGAGCGCCGCGGGCGTCACCGCCCGCGTCACCGACCCGGGCCGGCACACCCCGGAGCAGGCATCGGCCGCCGCTCTTCAGGACGAACTCATCAAGGAGTTCCTCGGCGCCGGCGCCTACCTCTTCACCGTGCCGATGTACAACCTCACGATGCCCTCGGTGTTCAAGGCGTGGCTGGATCAGCTCATCGTCTTCGACCGGACCGTGATCCACGGCGGCCCCTCGCCCGCCGCCGGTCGCCCGGCCGTGCTGATCTCCGCCCGCGGTGGCGCCTACGGCCCTGGCGCGCCCCGGGAGGGTCTGGACTACGTTGTCCCCCCTCTGGAGGCCGTACTCGGCCGGGACGAACTGCTCGGCCTGGACCTCACCACGGTGACACCGGAGTTGACCGCGGCCCCGCACACTCCCGCCCTGGCCTCGCTCCTGCCCAAGCACGAGGCGTCCATGGCCAACGCCCACGATCAGGCCCGCCGCCTGGCCACCGCCATCGGCACCCCGCTTGCCGCCTGATCTTTCTCGCCAGGTGGTCCCTACGACTGCCCTGCTCGTTCCCGGGGGCAGCGACCGCACCGGAACGAACAGAGTCGACGAGTGAATTCCCGTGGTGGCCTCAACGGCGGCCGAGGACGCCCCGTACGAACGCCGCCTGGCCCACATGCTCCAGGTCGTCGGAGAGGACGCTGACCAGGCGGACGCCCAGAGTCACGGGCGGTGACCAGGTCTCGTCGACGACGCGGTTCAGGTCCTCGGCGCGCAGCTCGCGCAGGGCGGACAGTGTCTGCTCGTGGACGGCGTCGTAGTAGCCGACCAGCAGGTCGCCCGAGTCCACGCGGACCTTGGCGACCTGCTGCGGAGTGTGACCGTAGCCGGTGTCCCGGCGGGGCAGGCCGAGGTCGAAACGGTCCGCCCAGTCCTGCGACAACCAGATCTGTTTCAGGCCGAAGGCATCTGCGACGTGGTCGTCCTGGACGCGGGTGAGGTGCCAGACCAGCCACGTGATCGAGTTGGCCCGGTCGTCGAGACGGGAGTTGAGATCGTCGGAGGCGAGGCCGTCGACGACGGCGTGGACCTCCTCCTGGATGCGACCGTACGCGTCGACGAGAACGTCCTTGGCGTGCATGGGTTCCTCCGCGTTCAGCTCGGGCACCTGTCATTGCCAGTGTGCCCCGCGACCCCGCCCGCGCGCGTCAGTACCAGCCGGAGAAGGGCTCCTCGCAGAGTTTGAATACCGGCTCGCGGCGCACCGGGTCCGCCGCCGTGGTGAGCTGGACGCGGTCGCCGGTGCGGATCGCCACGAGCGGGCCCGAGACCCGGCCCCGGACGGTGAATCCCTCCGCCAGTTCGACGAGGGACACGTTGCGTGCGGCCGGGGTGTTGCGCTGGACGACGGTCGTGTGGCGTATGACGCCCAGGCCGGCGCTGCGTTCCGTACGAAGGTCGCTGCCCGCGCAGACCGGACAGAGCAACCGGTGGAACATGGCGGTCCCGCACCAGCGGCAGCGCTGGTAGGAGAGACCCTCTTGGACCGGAGCGGTCGGCGTCGCCGCCTCCGCGTCGAGTACGCCCGTCGTGGTCCCGCTTCGTCGGTGGAACACGATGTCATCTCCCTGCGCCTGGGCCGGAATCCGAAGGTGCACGAACCGCCGTGCACGATTCTCAGCGTATGGCACGCAGTGCCACTTGTGAAGGCACTCGGTACCCTCAATCGGCCGGAAAGTCAGCCGCCGGATCGGCCGCCGACTCGGCTGGGTATCAGCCGGGGTCCCGTCCGAACGTGGTCTCGATCTCCTGGACGACCCGCCACATCGGCGCACCGCGCTTCGAGATGACGACCACCACGTCCTCTTCGGTGGCGGGAGTGGCTGGAGCGGCGGAACCGGCGGTCTCGGCGGAAGAGCCGGGCGTGCCGAAGATCTGCTGGACATGGGCGAGCGCGTGGTCCACTTCGGCGGTCGCGTCGCTCCGGCCGTCCGAACGCAGCCAGGAGCGCAGCCCGTTGTTGTGTGCGGCGACCACGGCCGCGGCGATCACGTCGGCCCGCAGTGTCCCGTCGGGCCGGCCCGCGAAGCGCCCGCGCAGATACTCGGCGAGCGCGCGCTCGTACCGCCAGACCACCGAGAGTTCGTACGCCCGCAGTCCCGGGACCTTCCGGGTGAGGCGGTAGCGCTGGACGGAGAACGTCGGCTTCTCGGCGTACATGCGCAGCACGAGGCGGGCGGCGTCGCAGACCTGCGCCACCGGGTCGTCCGCGTCGCCGCTCCTGCCGAGGAGCTCGGTCATGTCGGCCAGGCAGCGCTCGTGGTCCGGAAAGACCACGTCCTCCTTGGATGGGAAGTACCGGAAGAAGGACCGGCGTCCGACGCCCGCGAGGGTCACGATGTCGTCGACGGTGGTCTGCTCGTACCCCCGCTCCAGGAACAGCTGGAACGCCGCCGCGACGAGGGAGTCCCGCATCGGCGGCTTCGGGATCGTCACGTCGGCCGCCAGGTCGGGACGGGGTGCCTCGCTCATGGAGGGGAACCTAGCATCGGACGGGGCGAAGCGGCACTCAGTGCGCTCGTGGCAGGGAACTGAGTGCCATGATGCCGACGAGGGCGGGCGTCACGTGATCGAAGGCGCCGAGCTGGGGCCCGGCGGACGGACGCGGCGGCTCAGTGGCCGTGCCGCACGTTGTGGGCGTCCACCAGGGCCTGTGTGACGACGCGGACGCCCCGGGCGATGTGGTTCAGCTGCGTGAGCTCGGCCGCGTACAGCTTGATCGTGTGCTCGATGACGGACTCCGGCATCCCGAGGGAGGGCAGTTCGGCGCGCGCGCTGTGCAGGGCGGTGCGGACGACCCGGATCTCCTGCTGGAGCTGGATCTGCGCGTGCCGGGCGAGCAGGACGGGCTGGCGGATCAGCAGGGGATAGCTGGCGTAGCGGGCGGGCACCAGTTCGCGCAGCCACTTGGCCGCCGATCGTTCCCATTCACGGTTGCCGGGCGTCTTGACCTGGCAGGGCCAGTCCGTGCTGATGGGCGAGTACGTCAGGGACATGGTCATCGCTTCCGAGGTGGCCGGCGGGTGGTTCGGGTCGTTCTTGGCGGCCCCGGTTAGGGGATTGACCGGGGCCGCCACGGGCGTGCGCGAGCGGTGCCCGTTCGGTGCGCCCGGGTCCGATGCGAGAAGGGAGCGCCATTCCCGGGCTGACCAGGACCCCACCGGATCCCGATCAGCCAGAAGTATTCATATATACCGTCCGGTAAGCAAGGGTATGAAAAAATTCATGTGGAGGTACGGCTGAATCATGCCTTGCGGACACCTGTCGTCATATGCCGGAGAAGGGCCGTAGAAGGCCGGTCCGTGAGTCAGTCCTCGAGTCAGTCCTTCAGGAAGAAGGCGTGCTCGTCGGCGACCTGTTCGTAGTCTTCCAGGCGGGCCTGGGTGCGCTCGGGATCGGCGTCGGTCATGGCCTGGAGCAGAGCCGCCGACAGCACGACGGGCGCGGCGTAGGAGTCGAAAACGAGACGCGAGCCGGTGCCGGAGGCGAACACGACGTCGGCCTCGTCGGCCAGCGGTCCGAGCCCCAGATCGGTGACCAGGGCGACGCGCAGCCCCGCGCGCCGGGCGACCCGCATGGCCGTCAGTGTCTCGTGCGCGTGCCGGGGCATGGTGAAGGCCAGCACCCACGTGCCGCCCGCCTCGCGGGACTGCAGCAGGGCGTCGTACGCGACACTGCCGCCCCGGGTCACCAGCCGGACGTCCGGGTGGATACGGCGGGCGGCGTAGGCGAAGTACTCGGCCAGTGAACCGGAGATCCGCAGGCCGAGAACCGTGAGCGGGGCCGACTGCGACAGTGCGCGGCCGGTCTCGATGACACGGTCGGGATCGGCGAAGTCGCGGCGCAGGTTCTCCAGGTTGTCGATCTCGGCGTCCACGGCCGCCTGGAGTTCGTTGGGACGGGCCTCCTCGGCGGCGTCGGGCGTGCTGGCGAGTTTGCTCAGCGCGATCGACTGGAGGCGTTCCCGCAGTGCGGGGTAGCCGCTGAAGCCCACCGCCGTCGCGAAGCGGGTCACCGAGGGCTGGCTCACGCCCACGCGCTCCGCGAGATCCGTGATCGACAGGAACGCGGCCTCGGTGATGTGCTCGATCAGGTACTGGGCGATGCGGCGCTGCCCGGGGGAGAGCCGGGGACGGTCGAACAGGGCCCGCAGCCTGGTGGTGGGAGCGGCCTCCGCCTCCGGGACCGGCTTCCCCGAGCTGATCGCGGACGCCTGTGCGCGTGCCTGTTGCGGCGATGCCACCGGTGCGCCTCCTTCATGTCCCACTGCGGTTCAACATAACTCACCCGCAGGGGGGTCCGAGGGACAGCTGCGCGTGGTCGGAAGGCCGCCGCCCGTACGGGATCCGGGCCGTGCTTCCATGGCACGGTGAAGAGCGAGAAAGGTGGCGGGTCCCGCCGGGACGCGGTCCGGCCGCGGCGGGAGGGCGACCTCGACGCGTGCGTACGGGTGCTCGCCGCGGTCCACGAGAGCGACGGCTATCCGGTGAACTGGCCCGACCGGCCGGGCGAGTGGCTGTGCCGGCCAGCCCTGCTGACGGCCTGGGTCGCGGAACTCGACGGCCGGCTCGTCGGCCACATCGGTCTGTCCCGCAGCGAACCGGACGACCTGGCCGCCGGGCTGTGGTGCGCTCGCGAAGGCGTGAGCGGGGAGGTGACAGCGGTGGTCAGCCGCTTGTTCGTCGCGCCGGAGGCCCGCGGGCACGGCATCGGCGCGCTGCTGATGGCCCGGGCCGTACAGGAAGCGGAACGGCGGGGCCTGCACTCCGTGCTCGACGTCGTCGCGACCGACACGGCGGCGGCAGCGCTCTACGAGCGGCTGGGCTGGGAACTCCTGGCCACGGTCGAGCAGGAGTGGAGCTCGGACCAGACGGTGTCCGTCCGCTGCTATGCGGCGGGACGCGCCCCTTCAGGCGCGCGGTGAAGTGCGCGACCAGCCGCGTACGACCCGCGGTTTCGTTGAACGGCACCCGGCACTGGCATGATCAGGCGCATGGCTGAACGCGTAATCGCCGCGTGTGACGGGGCGTCGAAAGGAAACCCCGGGCCCGCCGGCTGGGCCTGGGTCATCGCCGACGGGACGGGAACTCCCACCGAGTGGGAGGCGGGACCGCTCGGGACCGCGACCAACAACGTCGCCGAACTGACCGCGCTGGAGCGGCTGTTGGCGGCCGTGGAGCCTGGTGTGCCGCTGGAGATCCGGATGGACTCCCAGTACGCGATGAAGGCGGTCACGACCTGGCTGCCGGGGTGGAAGCGCAAGGGCTGGAAGACGGCGGCGGGCAAGCCGGTGGCCAACCAGGACCTCGTGGTACGCATCGACGAGCTGCTCACCGGGCGCTCGGTGGAGTTCCGGTACGTACCCGCGCACCAGGTCGACGGGGACGCCCTCAACGACTTCGCCGACCGGGCCGCGAGCCAGGCCGCGTTCGTCCAGGAGCCGGCGGGAAGCGGGAAGGGATCGCCCGAGCCGCCGAAGTCTCCCGCGGCCAAGAAGGCGGCTCCCTCGCGGAAGCGCGCCTCGTCCGCCGCCCCGTCCTCGTCGGCCTCCTCCTCGTCCTCGCGGTCCTCCTCGTCCTCGCGGTCCTCCTCGTCCTCGCGGTCCTCCTCGTCCTCCCGCACGCTGAAGGCCAAGTTCCCCGGGCGCTGCCGCTGCGGCCGCGCCTACATCGCGGGGGAGACCATCGCCAAGAACGCCGACGGCTGGGGCCACCCGGAGTGCCGCACGGAGGCGTAAGACCCCTGGTCGGGGGCAGGGCGCCGGTCGGCGCGAGCCCGCCTCCGTGCCCGGCCGGTTCCTCGTCCGGATGCGAAACCCGCCGCCTGCGGTGACCCTGGATGGGTGGGGGTGAACTGATCAGGAGGATGGCTTATGTCCGTCTTGGACAAGATCAAGGGCATGCTGAAGGGTCACGAGGACCAGGCGAGCAAGGGCGTCGAAAAGGGCGGCGACTTCGTGGACGGCAAGACCCAGGGCAAGTACAGCGGCCAGGTCGACACGGCCCAGGACAAGCTCAACGACCAGTTCGGCACCAACCCGGACCAGGACCGGCCGCCGCAGACCTGACACCGTGGTCGAGCACGGTCGGCGGGGCCCAGGGGCTTCCCCTTACCTCGCCACGGCCTACGGGCCGGTCCCCGTGTGGGACCGGCCCGTACCGGCACCGATTTCCCCTCCTCGGGCGCGACCCGTCAGGGCCGGTACGCGTCGCCCGGATGGGCCAGGTCGTAGGGGCGCAGGTAGGGCGTGGGCCGGTACGCGGCATAGCGGGCCGGAGTGGTCGGATCGGCCTGCGCCGCCCGGGAGTTGAGGGTCTTTGCTCCCGTGTCGCCCCAGCGGCCCGTGTCGAGCCGGTTGTTCAGCGTGTCCAGGGCGCCGACCTGCTCGGCGGGGCTGAAGGAGCAGTGGCCGGCGTTCTCGACGTACGCCTGGCGCAGCAGGTGCCGTGAGCCGCCCGCGGTGGCGGCCCGCTTGTAGGCGCTCTCGGTCTGCACCGGGACGAGGGCGTCTCCCGTGGTGTGGATGGTGAGCTGAGGCTTGGTCAGCTTGCCGGTGAAGGCGCTGGTGCGGCTCATCCAGTCGACCGCGTTCTTGTCGGCCTTGATGCGCGGGGCGCTGTTGAGCGTCTTGAGATCGTGCTTGAGGGAGAGTCCGGCGGCCTTGTAGAGCCCCTTGACCTCCTCGTATCCGGAGGAGGCGCGCAGCAGCTCGGCGTAGTCGACGCCGGTGTTCCAGGACGAGTTGCCGCCCGCCAGTACCTCGGTGCTCTGGCGCCAGCTGAACGCCGCGGTCGCCAGGAGGCCCCTGACCGCCGGGTACTGGTTGGCCTGCTGGGCGGTCCAGTCGTCGGGGGCCGGGCGGGTCTGGGAGGGGTCGTTCCAGCCGGGGATGTTGTGCAGGGCTGCCGCGAGGGCGATGCGGGCGCGGCCGTTCACGGAGTTCTGCGCCTCGGTGACGACGCCGCTCAGTGTGCCGGCGGCGGCTGTCGCGGCGGCCTGGTCCTGGAAGTCGACCAGGGGTATCGAGGCGTCGGGCGCGAGGAGGGTCTTGAGGGCGAAGATCGGGTCGAGGGTGTTGTTCCAGTTGGCGACGCCGCCGTGCACCAGCCCGCACATGGACAGCGATCCGTCGATGCGGCCGGCCTGGCGTTCGGCGATCGCGGTCGTGACAAGGCCGCCGTAGGACTGGCCCCACGCGACCGTCCGCTCGGCCTTCCCGAACCGGTCGGTGAACGCGTCCAGCGTCGCCAGCTGGTCCGGCACCGCGTGCTCCACCGCCCAGCCGGTGATGGCGTACGAGGAACCGATGAGCGCGTAGCCGTCCTTGAGCAGGAGGGCGCGGGTGGCGGCGTCGGTGACGTTCTGGGCCGGGTTCGGCCCGCCCGGCGGCCGGAAGCCGTGGCTGAACAGGAGCACGGTGCCGTTCCAGCCGGCGGGGACGTCCATGACGTACGTCGCGCCGGAGGCGAGGGTGCCCTCGACGTGGACGTCCTCGGCGGTGGAGGTGGCGGCGCGGGCCGGGGCGGTGGTCGCCATCAGCAGGACGGCGACCGCGATCAGCAGACGTCGGTTCATGAAGGGATCCCTTCAGGGGTGGGGGATGCGGGCTGGGTTTCGGTGCGCTCGGTGAGTTCGTCGCGGTTCGTCTCCCGGATCCGCCAGACGGCCAGCGCGGTCACGGCGCCGCCCGCGCACAGCAGCACGGCGAGCGGTGTGCCGCTGCCGTTGTTCGCGGCCACCAGGCTGCCGGCGATCAGCGGTGAGAAGCCGGCGCCGATCAGGGTGGCCATCTGGTAGCCGAGCGAGGCGCCGGTGTAGCGGACGCGGGTGCCGAACATCTCGGTGAGCAGCGCGCCCAGCGGCCCGTACATCGTCGACTGGGCCACACCGTGGCCGAGCACGAGAGCGAGGATGAGCAGGCCGGGGTTGCCTGAGTCGACGAGTGCCATGACGGGGAAGGCGAGCGCGGCGGAGAGGAGGGCGCCGGTGAGGACGACCGGGCGGCGGCCGACCCGGTCGGTGAGCCCGGCGGCGAGCGGCAGCACGACGAGGGCGACGCAGGAGGCGACGGTCACCGCGGTGAGGACCTGCGAGCGGGTGTAGCCATTGTCGACCGCGTACGTGATCATGAAGCTGGTGAGCAGGGACTGCGCGGCGAACGCGCCGATGCCCACGGAGCAGGCGAGGAACAGCGGCTTCGGCCGGCGCAGCACCTCGGCCAGCGGCATCCGTGCCTCGCGGCGGTCCTCCTTCACGGCGGCGAACAGCGGGCTCTCCGCGATCTTCAGACGGACGAACATGCCGAGAGCCAGCAGGGCGAGGCTGAGCAGGAACGGTATGCGCCAGCCCCAGGAGCGGAACTGGTCGTCGGGGAGTGTCGAGACGAGCGTGACGACTCCGGCGGAGAGCACCGAGCCGAGCGGGGCGCCGAGTTGGGTCGCGCTGGACCACAGGCCGCGGCGCTTCTCGCCCGCGTGCTCGACGACCATCAGGGTGGCGCCGCCCCACTCGCCGCCGATGGCGATGCCCTGCACCACGCGGAGGGTGACGAGCAGCACCGGGGCCCAGACGCCGATGGTGTCGTAGGTGGGCAGCAGGCCGATGAGGAAGCTGCCGAGGCCCATCATCACCATCGTCGTGAGCATCATCTTCTTGCGGCCGAGCCGGTCGCCGAAGTGCCCGAAGATCATGCCGCCGAGCGGCCGTGCCACGTAACCGGCCGCGAAGGTGCCGAACGCGGCGATGGTGCCGACGGCCGGGTCCGCCCGCGGGAAGAACAGTTCGCCGAAGACCAGGGCGGCGAGGGTGCCGTAGACGAGGAAGTCGTAGAACTCCACGGCGGTGCCGAGCATTCCGGAGAGCGCGACTCGGCGCAACTGGGTCTGGTTGTCGGGGGGTTGGGGCGGCGCATGCATGAACGGACTCCCTGTGACGGAGGCGGGCACAGTGAAGTTAGGCAATTCAGCATCGGTCGTCAATATTCTGCGCAACATGGGATTGTGAAGATGTCCGAGCCGCCATACAGGCGTGCACCGGTCGGGCTCGGCGCGGCGAGCGGCAGAACGCCAGATGGCGCCGCGCGACCTCGGGCCAGGTGTGGCGGTCAGTTGTCTGGATTGCCCGGCCCACCTGACTAACCCGGCATCTCGGTCACCGCCCGCCGCGGAGACAGGCAGGCAGCCCTACGGCCCGCGCGACCGCTCCCCCGGGGGAGC
>NZ_JBFAHW010000191.1:0-12589 GCF_040654355.1 Streptomyces sp. NPDC050704
CGTCCGGCGCTCCTCCAGCTCCCGCAGATAGCGCAACCGCTCCTCGAGCGTGCGCAGCTGCGCGTCGTCGAGCATCTCGGTCGCTTCCTTGCGGTTGTCGGTTGCCGGTTGTCGGCTGTTGCCGTCAGCCGAAGATGATGCCGTAGGCCTTGCTGCCCTTGAGGTTGTCGTAGAGGACGTCGCCCGTGGACTTCTTCCAGAGCTTGATGCGGTAGGTGTCGGGGGAGTCGGTGATCGTGATGCGGAAGCCGTAGCCGCCGGTGCCGTTGACGGTGCCGGAGCCCTGGTACTGGGCTTCGGAGTCGGTGACCACCAGCCAGTCCGAGGACGTGGCGCGGAACTTCACGTTGCCGGCCTTGTAGTCGAAGGTGGCGCTGCCGCTGGGGACGGTGGCGCCCTTCTTGTACTTGGCGCCGAAGGAGAAGCCGGCCGGACCGGTCAGCGTGGGCTTGGCCGGGTAGGCGCCCGCCGGCGAGGAGATGATGCCGACGCCCGCCACGGGGCCGGCCGCCCGGTCGTACACGATCAGCTCGGGGAGCTTGGAGCTGTCCGAGGCGCCGTCGTCATCGGTGACGGTGACCACCGGACGGTGGATGCCCGCCGCGGTGTACGTGTGGGTGGCCTCGCAGGTGGAACCGGTGACCGTGCCGGTCGTCGGGTCCGTACCGTCCTGCCAGTCGACCCGGCAGGACTGGGTGTCGTCGGAGCCCAGGTCGGTGAACTTCGCGGTGAGGGCGGTCCGTTGGCGGGCCGACACCGGAGCGCTCGGGCCCGCGGCCGAGGTGATCACCGGCGCCGCGTTGTCCACGGTCACGGTGAGCGTGTCGCTGCTGCGGCCACCGGTCAGCGTGACCTCGTACGTGCCGTCGTCGGCGCAGGTGACCGAGGTCAGCACGGCGTCGGGGTCGGCGAAGGTGCAGGGCGCGCCGTCCTCCACCGTCCACTTCGGGCTGCCCGCCCCGGAGATGGTGCCGGTGACGGGGATCGCGCTGCCCTCGGTGCCCAGGGCGTTCGGTCCGGCGTGGACGATGGTGACCGGGTCGATGCCACCGAGGGTGGGGACGACCTTCTTGATCAGGCCGTCGGAGTCGAACTCCATCTTGTCGAGGGTGGTTTCGCGGTTCGTGCCGTCACCGCCGGGGATGGCGAAGCGGTGGTAGGCGATGTACCAGTCGTCGGTGTTCGGCACCTTGACGACCGAGTGGTGCCCCGGGCCCTTGATGCCGAGGCTCAGGCGCTTCTCCAGGATCACGCCCTGCTTGGTCCAGGGGCCGGTGGGCGAGGAGCCGGTCGCGTAGGCGACGCGGTAGTTCTCGTCCCGGGTGTCGTTCTCCGACCACATGAAGTAGTAGGTGCCCTTGCGCTTGATGACGAAGGAGCCCTCGTTGTAGCCGCTGGGCGTGATGTTGGTGACCTTCGACGCGTCGAAGGAGGTCATGTCGTCGTTGAGGGGCACGACATACGCCCTGCCGTTGCCCCAGTACAGGTACGACTGGCCGTCGTCGTCGGTGAAGACCGCCGGGTCGATCATCTGGCCCGTGTACTGGCCGGCCTTCAGCAGCGGCTTGCCCAGGGGGTCCTTGAACGGGCCGGTGGGGGAGTCGGAGACCGCGACGCCGATGTTCGCGTCGGCGGAGAAGTAGAAGTAGTACTTCTCGTTCTTCTCCCCCATCGTCGGCGCCCAGGCCCGGCTGTCGGCCCAGCTCACGTCCGGACCGAGGTCGAGGATGACCCCGTGGTCCTTCCAGTGCACCAGGTCCTTGGACGAGTACGCCTTGAACTGCGTGCCGCTCCAGCCCGGGAAGCCGTCGGTGGTCGGGTAGATGTAGAAGGTGTCGCCGAACCGCACGATGTTCGGGTCGGCGTTGAGCCCCGGCAGGACCGGGCTCTTCATCTCCAGCGCCTCGACCGTCCAGGTGCGCTTCTCGCCGTCCGAGCCGGTGACCTCGTACGTCACGGGCTCGGTGAAGTCGCGGAGCGTACCGGAGGCGGGGCTGATGGACGCGCCGTGGGCGAGGGTGAACTCCGGGGCCAGGGCCTTGAGATCACTGCCCTCGGTCAGCGGAAGGGTGATCCTGCTGTCCGCGTCGTCGACGATGGCGTCGACCTTCAGCGCGGGGTGGGTCGCCGCGGCGATGCCCGTGGTGTTGCCGCTGAGTTCGAGGACCTCGGTGGGCGACAGGGCCCGGTTGTAGATCCGGAAGTCGTCCACCTCGCCGCCGAAGTACGGGTCCGGGGCGTACATGGACCTGCCGATGTAGCCGGAGTAGCCCTTCGAGGCGTCGTAGAGCTCGGAAGGCTTGATGGTGACCCCGGTCGCCCGGGCCGCCTGGACGCCGTCCACGTAGAGGACCGCCGTCTCGGCCGCGCCGTCCACGGTGACGGTGACGTGCTGCCACTTGCCCGCGGTGAGCGGGGAGCCCGCCGTCATCTGCTTCTCGCCCGACCAGGTGGCCTTGGTGATCGCCGAGAACAGCTTGCCGCCGCCGTTGGACGGGGAGGCGAAGAGGTACTTGTCGCTGTCCGGGCCCAGCCCGAAGAGCCACTGGAAGTTGTCCCCGCCCTTCCACTTGACGTGGGTGGAGACGGTGACGCTGCCGGCGCCCTTCAGGACGCCGTTCGGGATCCTGACGTACGGCGAGGTCGTGGAGCCGCTGTCCCCGCCGGACATCTTGAAGGAGCCGTCGTCCACTCCGGTGCCGAAGTCGGGCGTGCGGACGTACGTGCCGTGGTAGCCGTGGCCGCTGGAGTCCCGGGCGATGTTGCCGCCGGTCTCGTCGAAGTCGTAGCGCAGGAGCAGGTCGGCGGGTACCTCGGGGCCTTCCGCCGAGACCGTGACCTCGGCCTTGACCTTCAGTGCGGCGCCGTCCGGCAGGCTGCCGGTCACCGTGAAGGTGCCGGCCTGCGCGTATGCCGAGGCCGGGACCTCGTCCCAGGTCACGGAGACGGGTCGCTTGATCCCGTCCGCGTAGTCGGCGACGACCGTGCCCGGCAGGACCGGGGCGTCACCGATGCCCGTCGTCACCGAGACGTCCTCGACGGACTCGACGAGCTGGTCCGCCTGATAGGCGCGCAGCAGCCGGTCGTACTCGGCCTGGGTGACCGGGAGGACCGTGCCGTGGCGGGGCTTGCTGGGCAGGTCGTAGTTGGCGGACGGGGTCCACTCGCCGGAGTCGAGGTCCGTCGTCTCGAACGGGATGTAGCCGCGGCCGCCGAACTCGTCGAGGAACGCGTACCACTTCTCCTCGGTGTTGGACTTGAAGACCAGCGGCCCCTCGGCGGCGCTCATCGCCCCCTTGCCGATGCCCTCGGCGACGGCGTCGTAGGAGGGATCGAGGATCGAGTCGCTCTTCTCCTCGAAGATGAACTTGCTGTTGGGGGTGGACGAGGAGTTGTTCCGCTCGTCCTTGGACAGACGGTAGTACGTGTCGTCGTGCTTGATCATCGTGGAGTCGATGACCGAGTAGCCGCGGTCGATCCAGACCTTGGGCTCGCTGAAGGTGCGGAAGTCCCGGGTGGTCGCGTACATCATGCGGTTGTACGTGTCGCCGGAGTGCGCCTCGTTGTCGTACAGCTTCGACGCCCAGAAGACCACGTACTCGCCGAGCTTCTCGTCGTAGAAGGCCTCCGGCGCCCAGGTGTTGCCGGCCGCGTCGGGTGAGACCTTGACCAGGCGCTGGTCGGTCCAGTTCACCAGGTCGGTGGACTCCCAGACCATGATGGACTTGCTGCCGGTGCGCTGCGAGGCGTCCCAGTCGCCGTTGCCGTAGATCCGCAGGTCGGTGGCTATCTGGTAGAACTTGTCGCCCTCGGGGGAGCGGATGATGAACGGGTCGCGCAGACCCTTCTCGCCGAGCGTGGAGGTCAGGACGGGCTTGCCGTCGTTCAACTCCCGCCACTTCAAAGGGTCGTTGCCCTTGCTGAGAGCCGCGTAGAGCTGCTCGCCGTCCGAGGTGCCCTCGCCGGTGAAGTAGCTGAACATGTAGCCCTTGAGGGCTTCCTTGGCGGGGAGTTCGGGCACCTTGGCGGTGAGGACACGGGTTGTCTCCGCGTCGCCCTTGGTGACGGTCGCGGTCAGTTCGACGGTGGTGCCGCCGGCGCCGTGCGCGGGTCGGTGGACCACCCCGTCGGCGGCTACGACGTCCGGCTTCGCCGAGGCCCAGTTGACGTCCGTGCCGTAGGTGCCCTTGGTGGGGAGTGTGAGGTTGCCGCGTACGTCGTCGAGGTTGGCCACGGTCAGCGCCTCGGCGGCCTGCCGCGTGGCGGTGGCGTCGTCGAAGGCGGCGGGGACCGTGATGTCGAAGGTCCTGGTGGCGGACACCGACCCCTTCTTCAGCGTCGCGGTGAGCGTCGCGTGGCCGTCCGGCTCACCGGCGGCGGGACGGGTCACCGCACCGGTGGCCGACACCACGGAAGGCGTGTCGCTCGCCCAGCTGATCGCGGACCCGCCCGCCGTGCCGGTGGCCGGCAGGGTCAGGTCGGAGACGACGGCATCGGTGTCGCCGAGGGTGAGGGCGGCCTTGTCGTCGGCGACGCCCTGGGTGGCGACGGGGAGGGAGAGCTGCTCGACCTCCGAGCCGGCCAGCGCGCGGTCGTATACGCGGAAGTCGCGGATCCTGCCCTTGAAGAGCTTGTCGCCCGGATACACGGACTTGCCGAGATAGTTGGCGGTGGTGACGCCACTGCCGATGGAGCCGGGAGTGATGGTGACCTCCGTGTTGCGGGCCACCTCCACGCCGTCCTCGTAGAGCACACCGGTGCTGCCGGTCTGGGCGTAGGCGACGTGCTTCCAGACGGAGCGGGTCATCGGGCGGGCGGGAGAGGGCTGGGTGTTCTGTTCCGTCGACCAGTTGCCGGACGCGATGGAGGTCCGGAAGGTGTTGCCGGTGGTGAACAGGTAACCGTTGCCTGCGGTGCCGCTCGTGTTGCCGAAGCCGTAGATGAAGTACGGGGTGGACTGGGTGGAGTCGATCCGCACGTCCATCGAGACGGTGATCGAGTTCATGCCGCTCAGGACGTTGTCCGGCACCTTGACGTAGGTGTCGGAGCCGTTGAACTCCAGTCCCTCACCGCTGCCGGACCAGCCTGCGGCGCCGTTGACCGTACCGTCGCGGCCGTTGCCCGAGGCGTCGGCCACGGTGGTGCCGGAGGCTGCGTCGAGCTTGTACCAGAGGGCCAGGCCGTCGGTGATCTCCGCGCTTTCTGCGCTTTCCGCGTTCTCCGCCGCGTGCGCGGGGGTGGCGGGTCCGGCGATACCCAGGAGCAGTGACGCGGCGGTGAATCCCGCGAGTTGTCCGGCCCAACGTCTCGCGCGGCTGCGCGGTCGTGCGGATTGCATCGTTTCAAGTTCCCTTTGCTGAGGCGGCTCTGAAGAGAAAAAGAGAATGCGAGGCCTCAGCGGCAGGCAACCTTGCCGTTTCGTCTGTGTGACGTCGCGTTGCGAGAGTGTCAATCGAGGTGGAGTGCAACGTCAAGAGGTGAAGGGAAACGTGCGACGGGTCGGACGAGTTGTTGTTGCACTTGCCGATAGCCGCAGGTCAGTGCCGGGTTGATGAGCTGTTCGACGCGTCGGACGACCTTTGTCGGAGGTGGCGCGTGCGTATCACCTGCTGAACGCCGCCATGTACGCGCGCTCTTGGGGGTCGCGAGCCCGTATCGCGCCCTGCGCGGGCGGCATTCGGTGCCGGGTGCGCCCCGAAGGGGCGCGGGGCTGTGACATTTTGCGGCTCCGCCGCGATGGGGGTCCCCCCGGTCATGGGGGGTCCCCCGCTCGAGCGAAGCCGAGAGTGGGGGAGTGACCAGCCGCGACGGACCCACAGTCGACGCACCGCACTTCCAGTGGAGCGCTTGGTCGGGCGTCAGCCCTGGACGTCCGCGGTGGCGCCGCCATCCGCCCCGGTCAGCGGGATCCTCATGGTGAAGGCCGTCGAGCCCGGGCGGCTGGTCAGCTCTATGGTGCCGCCGTGGGCCCGCACCAGTGACCGGGCGACCGCGAGTCCCAGGCCGCTGCCGCCCCGGTCGCGGGTGCGCGCCTTGTCGACCCGGTAGAAGCGGTCGAAGACCCGCTCCTGGTCGTCGGCCGGAATGCCCGGACCGGCGTCGGTGACCCGTACCACCGCCGCACCGGCCGAGACGGTCACCTCCACGGTCACCTTCGTACCGGCCGGGGTGTGCACGGCGGCATTGGTGAGGAGGTTGTCCAGCACCTGCCGGATGCGCAGCAGGTCCAGCCGCATCCGCACCGGGTCGGGACCGGCCGTCACGGTCAGCGGACGGTCCGGCCGGCCCGCGCGGAACCCGTCCGCCGCCTGGTGCACCAGCTCCACCAGGTCCGCGTCCTCCAGCCGCAGCGGTGCCTCCACCTCGGCGGCGTCCAGACGGGCGAGCAGCAGCAGGTCGTCGAGGAGTACGCCCATCCTGGCGGCCTCGGCGCGCAGCCGCGCCAGGTGCTTGTCCCGTTCCCCGGGCTCGTTGGCCGCCGCGTACTGGAACAGGTCCGCATAGCCGCGTACCGACATCAGGGGTGTGCGCAGCTCGTGCGAGGCGTCCGCGACGAACCGGCGCAGCCGCTGTTCGGCCTCCGTACGCACGGCCAGTGAGTCGTCGATGTGTTCCAGCATGGTGTTGAACGCGGTGCGCAGCTCCTCGACCTCCGGACCGCCGTTGCCGCGGTCGGCGCGTACCGGCAGCCGCGCCGAGTCGGTGAAGTCGTGCGAGGTGATGCCGTGCGCGGTGTGCGCCATGTCGCTGAGCGGCTTCAGGCCGCGCCGCAGCACCGCGCGGCCGAAGACCACGAGCCCCACCAGCGCGAGCGTGAACGCGATGACCTGGACCGTGAACAGCTGGTCCATGGTGTTCTCGATGTCCTCCATGGGTGCCGCGGTGACCAGGACCACGCCGGGTTCGACCTCGCAGGCGCGCAGCCGGTAGGTGCCCTTCCCCTTGATGTCCGCGGTCCGGACCGTCTCCTTGGCGTGCGAGACCCGCAACGCCTCGGCCACGACGGCGAGTTCATCGGCGTCCGCCGGCACGTCGGCGGGCTTGCGGAGCACGGTCGCGCCGGCCGAGACCTCGTACGCGGCGGTGTACCAGCCGTAGTACGGCTTCCCCTGCACGGTGCCGTAGGCCGCGACGTCCTTGGACTGGGTGATCTGGACGAGCTTCATCTGGTTGCCCAGCTGGCGTTCCAGGTACTCCCGCATGTACGTCGACAGGGCCGCTCCGACGACGGCGAACACCACCAGGGAGAGCACACCCATGCCGAGCGCCAGCCGCGTGCCCAGGCGCAGCCTGCGGTAGGTCTGCCGGACGCGGCCGACCGCACGGCCGATCACTCGGCGACCTGCCGCACCACGTACCCGACGCCCCGCACGGTGTGGATCAACGGCTCGCCACTGTCGTCCAGCTTGCGGCGCAGCCGGCTCACGACCAGCTCCACCACGTTCGAGCGGCCGCCGAAGCCGTACTCCCAGACATGGTCGAGGATCTGGGCCTTGGTCAGCACGGTCGGCGACTTGCGCATCAGATAGCGCAGCACCTCGTACTCGGTCGGGGTGAGCGTGAGCAGCCGGTCGTCGCGCCGCACCTCACGGGTGTCCTCGTCCATGGTCAGGTCCGCGACCCTGAGGACGGACCGCTGGAACCCGGGCCCGGCGCTGCGGCGCAGCACGGTCCGCAGCCGGGCCATCAGCTCCTCCACCGCGAACGGCTTCACCAGGTAGTCGTCGCCGCCCCTGGTCAGTCCCGCGACCCGGTCGGCGACGCCGTCCCGGGCGGTCAGGAACACGACGGGCACCATCGTCCCGGACAGCCGCAGCCGGTCGAGCACGGCGAAGCCGTCCAGGCCCGGCAGCATCAGGTCGAGCACCACGATGTCCGGATGGAACTCGGCGGCGCGGTGCAGCGCCTCCTCGCCGGAGTTGGCCGTGACCGCCTCCCAGCCCTCGTAGCGGGCAACCGTCGCGACCAGGTCGGCGATGGGAGGATCGTCGTCCACGACGAGAAGTCGTACTTTTTCCACGTGCCCATAGTGCTTCACGTGTCTCCTGACGCCATAGCGGGGAGGCCGTCGGCGCCACATCGATAAACACTTGAAAGTTGTCCGACAGGTAAACGACAGCTCCCACCAGGCAGGCTCGGAGTCCCAGGACCCGGATCAAGGAGTTGCCGTCCGTGACGACTGTCCAGACGACCGTCCCCCCACCTCCCGCGGCGGTGCGCCCCAAGGTGGTGGCCCGCGCCGGCCTGTACGCACTGCTGGCCGCGAACGCCGCCGTGGTGACCGTGTTCTTCGTCCAGGCCGGGTTCGCCTCCAACACGCTGATCGTGCTGGGCCGGCTGGCCGGGCTGTACGGCGCGCTCCTGATGGCCTTCCAGCTGCTGCTGGTCGCCCGGCTGCCGTGGCTCGACCGCCGCATCGGCATGGACCGGCTCACCTCCTGGCACCGCTGGGTCGGCTTCGGCCTGCTGTGGACGCTGCTGAGCCACGCCGTTTTCATCACCTTCGGCTACGCCCAGTCGTCCTCGATGAACCCGGTGAACCAGCTGATCGACCTCGCCGAGACCGTCGAGGGCGTGCTGCGCGCGATCGTCGCGATGGGGCTGATCTTCGTGATCGGCGCCGTCTCGGCCCGCTACGCCCGCCGCAGGCTCTCGTACGAGACCTGGCACTTCATCCACCTGTACACGTATGTCGCGGTGGTGCTGGCGTTCACGCACCAGGTCGCGGCGGGTACGACCTTCAACGCGTCGTCAGCGGCCAAGACGTACTGGTACGTCCTGTGGGGAGTCGCGCTCGGCTCGGTCCTGCTGGGCCGTCTTGTGCTCCCGCTGTGGCGGAACCTGCGGCACCAGCTGCGCGTGTCGGCCGTCGTTCCCGAGTCGGACAACGTCGTCTCGATCTACATCACCGGCCGTGACCTGGACCGGATGCCGGCCCAGGCGGGCCAGTTCTTCCTGTGGCGGTTCCTGACCAAGGACCGCTGGTGGCAGGCCAACCCGTTCTCGCTGTCGGCCGCGCCGGACGGCCGCACCCTCCGCCTCACCGCCAAGACGGCCGGTGACGGCACGGCGGCCCTGCGCCACCTGAAGGTGGGCACGCGGGTCTTCGCCGAGGGCCCCTACGGCGCCTTCACCACCCTGCACCGCACCCGCCCCGACACCCTGCTCATCGCCGGTGGCGTCGGCGTCACCCCGATCCGGGCCCTGCTGGAGGAGCTGCACGGCCACGCGGTGGTCATCTACCGCGTGGCGACCGACCAGGACGCCGTCCTCTACGACGAGCTGCGGGAACTCGCCCACGCCAAGGGCGCCGAGCTGCACCTGGTGACCGGACCGGCCACCCCGGACAAGCTGGCGCCGCGCGAGCTCGCGAGCCTCGTGCCGGACGTGGCCGAGCGGGACGTCTTCGTGTGCGGGCCGCCCGGCATGACGGGCGCCGTCCTGCGCACCCTGCGCGAGCTGGACGTGCCCAAGCAACAGATCCACTTCGAGCGCTTCAGCCTGGCGGGATGAGAGAGACACCGTGAAACGAGCAATACCTGTTCTGGTCCTGACCGTCGCGGGCCTGATCCCGGTGTGGCGCTACGCACCGTCGACCGACACGTCCACCACCGAGGTCGCCGCACCCGCCTCGCCGCCTTCCTCGTCCTCGCAGGGCGCCTCGGCCCAGGTGGTCAAGGGGTCGACCATCAAGACCGAGAAGGGCCCCGTGCAGGTGGAGGTGACCTTCGACGGCGCCAAGATCAGCTCGGTGCGCATGCTCCAGCAGCCGAACCACCCGCAGACCGAGGCCGCCGTCCCGAAGCTGATCGCGGAGACGCTCACGGCGCAGAGTGCCGACATCGACACCGTGTCCGGCGCCACGCTCACCAGTAACGGATACAAGGAGTCGCTCCAGGCCGCCATCGACGCGCAGACGACGTCTTCCGCGGCATCTCCCTCGCCGGCCGCCGCGAACCAGGTCGTCGCGGGCTCGACCATCGACACGGAGAAGGGCGCCGTGCAGGTGGAGGTGACCTTCGAGGGCGACGGGATCAGCTCCGTGCGCATGCTCAAGCAGCCGAACCACCCGCAGACCACGGCCGCCGTGCCGAAGTTGATCGCGGAGACGCTCGACGCGCAGAGCGCCGACATCGACGCGGTGTCCGGTGCCACGATCACCAGCGACGGATACGTCGAGTCGCTGCAGGCCGCCATCGACGCGAAGGCCTGATGACATGAACCGCGTCGAGCACATCATGGGGCTGCCGATCTCGCTGAAGACCGGCGACGGCGACACCGACGGCGGCACCGAGGGGGATGCCTCCGCGGCCTCCTCGGCCGCCGACCTGGCGTTCGCGTGGCTGCGCGAGGTCGACGCGCGGTTCAGCCCGTTCCGTCCCGACAGCGAGGTGTCCCGGCTGGGCCGGGGCGAGCTCGGGTCCCACGAACTCAGCCCGGATCTCGTCGAGGTCCTCGACCTGTGCGAGCGGTACCGGGTCGAGAGCGGGGGCGCGTTCGAGGTGCGGCTGCCCGGTCGCGGCCTTGATCCCTGCGCGATGGTCAAGGGCTGGGCGGTGCAGCGGGCCGCCGACCTGCTCGTGGCGGAGGGCGTGACGACGTTCTGCCTGAACGCCGGCGGTGACGTGGTCTCGGCCGGCCGGCCGTGGCGGGTGGGCGTGCGGCATCCGGAGCGGTCCGACCGGCTGTGCACCGTCCTGGAGATCACCGACGGGGCGGTGGCGACCTCCGGGCGGTACGAACGGGGTGACCACATCTTCGACGGGCGTACCGGCCGTCCGGCGACCGGACTCCTGAGCCTGACCGTCGTGGCCCCGTCGCTGACCGAGGCGGACGCGACGGCGACCGCCGCGTTCGCGATGGGTGCGGAGGGGGTCGACTGGGCCGCCGGGCGGGAGGGCTGCGAGGTGTTCGCCGTGGATGCCGAGCGCCGGGTTCTGCGTACGCCGGGGTTCCCCGTGGCGGCCTGATCACCTGTCTGGTCACCGGCCTGACCAACCGCCCGACCACCGCCTGACCGACCAACTGAGTAAAGTCTGTCGGCAACATATAGAACAAAATTGTTGACAATGTTGTTGGACTAGATTTACGTTCGACAGGCACTCACTCAGGGAGAGCACATGCCGAACGATGCCCGCCCGAGTACCGGAGAGCAGGCCAGGCAGCACGCACTCGTGCAGCTGCGGCAGGCGATCCTGCGCGGCGAGATGGCACCGGCCCAGCGGTTGGTGGAGAACGAGCTCGCCGAGCAGTTCGGTGTGACGCGGGCCAGTGTCCGGGCGGCGCTGATCGAGCTGGAGTCGGAAGGACTGGTCGAGCGGATCCTCAACCGGGGTTCGCGGGTGCGGGTGGTGACGGTCGACGAAGCGGTCGCCATCACCGAGTGCCGGATGGTCCTCGAAGGACTGTGCGCGGCTAAGGCGGCCGTGGCGGCCAGTGACGATCAGCTGACCGAGCTGTTGGACCTGGGCGCGGCGATGTCCAAGGCCGTCGCCGACGGCGAACCGGTGACCTACTCCGACCTCAACCACGAACTGCACGCCCGTATCCGGCAGTTCTCCGGTCAGCAGACGGCCGTCGGACTCCTGGAGCGGCTCAACGGGCAACTGGTGCGCCATCGTTTCCAGCTCGCGCTGAGACCGGGACGTCCGCAGAAGTCCCTGGGTGAGCATCTGGCCCTGATCGAGGCGATCAGGGCCCGGGACCCGCAGGCGGCCGAAGCGACCGTCCGCGCCCACCTCGCGGGAGTGATCGACGCGTTGCGCGAATGACGCCGTGAGGGTGGGCCGACCGGCCTGTCCATCAAGGAGATTCAGCAATGACGCACGGTGAGAACGCCACCGGCGCGTGTCTGCCCCACGGCGAGCGCGGCGGGTTCGCCGGGGCCCGGCGCGAGGGCGGAGCGGGATCGTGACCGGGGTCGAGGCCGTGCGCTGCATGCTCATGCGCGGCGGCACCTCCAAGGGCGCCTACTTCCTGCCCGCGGACCTGCCGGCCGAACCCGCCGCACGCGACGACCTGTTGCTGCGCGTCATGGGCAGCCCCGATCCGCGCCAGATCGACGGCCTGGGCGGGGCGCACCCGCTGACCAGCAAGGTGGCCGTGGTCTCCGTATCGGCCGACCCCGAGGCGGACGTCGACTACCTGTTCCTCCAAGTCGGCGTCGATGCGGCGGAAGTGAGTGACCGTCAGACCTGCGGCAACCTGCTCGCAGGAGTCGGCCCCTTCGCCGTCGAGCGAGGGCTGGTCGACGCCGGAGACGGACAGACCACCGTACGGATCCGCATGCTCAACACCGCGGACCTGGCCATCGCGACGTTCCCCACCCCGGAGGGGTGCGTCGTGTACACCGGCTCCGCGGAGATCTCCGGTGTGCCGGGGACGGCCGCACCTGTGGTGATCGAATTCCCGCAGGGCGGCGGCCCGTTGCTGCCCACCGGCCAGGTCCGCGACATCGTCGCCGACGTGCCGGTGACGTGCGTGGACAACGGCATGCCGACATCAGCTGGAGTCCCAGGGCGGTGTACATCCCGACGTAGCCGCCGCCGACAACGAGAATGCGCGCACGTTCCTTCACTCACCTATGACG
>NZ_JBFAHW010000192.1:0-12432 GCF_040654355.1 Streptomyces sp. NPDC050704
ACAGCGGCAGCTGCGGCGGCACGGGCGCAGCGCCCTGCTGAGGACCAGGTCGGCGAATGTCTCGGCCTCCTGCTCCTGTCGTGTGGCGTGGATGGACCGGCGCAGGAGCCGCCGTACCAGGCGGGGGTCGAGGTCGGGCAGGGCGGCTCGCACCGGTGCGTCGTCGGTGGTGACGGCGCGGTGGTGGCCGAGGAGGATGTGGCCGATTTCGTGCAGGATGATGTGGTTCTGGTGGGGGCGGGTGGTGCCGGGCTCGAAGAAGACGTGGTCGTCGGTGTCGGTGGCGATCCACGCGCCGCAGGTGCCGTCGGCGCGGCCTTCGACGGGCAGCGGATAGAGGTGGATCGGGCGGCCGCGGCGGTGCGCCACGTGCCGGCACAGTTCGTGTGCCGAAGCCGATGGGGGCAGCGCCAGCTCCTCAAGTACGGTTTCGCAGCGCTGTCGGAGCGCTCGGTAAGGGAACAGCAAGGTCATTCGTCCTTCGGGGGGCGGCGGGGTGGGGCCGGCCGGAGCTGAGCGCGTTCTCGCTGTGCCGTTCGCGCCCGTGTCCTGTGTGTCCTCGTAGGTGTTCGCGTCCTCGCGTCACGGCCGGGGTCTCCGGTCCGCTGTCGTGTCCTTCGGCGCCGGCTCCTCGACGGCCGGCAGCCGGTGCAGTTTGCGGGCCTGGTCGACCATGGCGAGGAGCGCGTCCAGGGTCTCGCCGGACAGCCCTTCGGCGCGCAGCGCCAGGGTGCGGACCTTGGCGTCGCGCAGCGCCGTGGCGAGTTGCAGCTGGGCGTTGACCCGCAGGGCGACCTCTTCGTTGAAGAAGTACTCCGGGGGCACGCCGAAGTAGTCGGCCAGGACGCCGAGTTGCTCGACGGTGACGTTGTGCTTGCGACCGGTGGTCAGCTCCCACAGATATGTGCTGGAGAGCGCGCCTCCGGTGACCTCCCGGATCTCCTTGGCCAGGCGGGCGTAGCCCGGCCTGGTGCGCTCGTCGGGATAGAGCGTCGCGATGAGATGCGTCAGACGTGCGCTGATCTTGCCCGCCAGCTGGCGGTTGGATGGTCGTTGCCCGTGGTCGTCCGTCATGGGTGTCTCCAAAGCCGCACGCGTCCCTCGCCTATGACGGAGTAACGCAACGTCCGCTACTGCGGACGCAGTCTAGCGCCGTATGTTGCTCCGCGTTCGCGGTTATTGACAGCCTGCGACAGCTTCAGCGTAGGCTTCACATCGTAGTTGTCCGCTGAAGTGTACGACCCGATCGACCGTGGAAGGTGAATCACCCGTGGTCACCGGTGAGTTGAGTCCCCCCGCCACCGACACACCGCCCCAGACGATCCCTTCGGTACTGTCCCGTTCCGCCCGTGAACACCCCCTGTCTCCCGCACTCACCGACGGCCTGCTGCGCCTGACGTACGACCGGCTCCAGGCCGAAGTCACCGCTGTCGCCCGCGCCTTGACGCCCCTGGTGCGCCCCGGAGACCGCGTCGCGCTGCAACTGCCGCGCAGCGCCGAGTATGTGGTGCTCTATCTCGCCGTGCTCTCGCTCGGCGCCGCCGTCGCCCCGCTCGCGCACGAGCTGAGTCCGACGGAGACCAACGCCGAACTCGCTGCCTGCGGACCGGTGTTGCTGCTGTGCGACCCTGGGGCCCGCGCTGCCCGGCGCGGCCGGTTCACCGCCACGGACGACCGCAGGGCCGGTGCGGCGGCCGCACTGCCGGCCGTCGTCCACGTTCCCGTACGCGCCCACGCCGAGGGCGACTTGGCTGCGCTGCGGTCGGCCTGCGGAGCCGCCGCAGGCCAGGGCGTCGACGCCCGCGTGGATCCGGCGGCCGCCGCCGTGCTGCTCGCCACTTCCGGCTCGTACGGGCGTCCCAAGCGCGTCGTGCTGACCCACGCCGCGCTCCTCGCGAACGCACGGGCCCACCGGGCCTCGCTCGACGGCGCGCACCGCCGCGAGACGGCCCTCGCCGCCGTACCGCTCAACTTCGGCTACTGCAACACCGTGCAGCTGGTCGGGCAGATCGACGGCGGCGGCCACATCGTGCTGCTCGACGGCGACTTCCTGCCCAGCCGGTTCGGACGCCTCGTCCAGGAGAACCAGGTCACCTCGACGCTGCTCGTGCCCTCCATGCTCCGGCTGCTCACCCTCGGCGACTGGCACCGGAGCTACGACCTCGGGTCGCTGCGGCACATCGTCTATGGCGGTGCCCCCACCCCACCGGAGACCCTCCGCCGGCTCGGGCAGCGGCTGCCCGGTGTCGAGCTGGTGGAGACGTACGGCCAGACAGAGGCCGGACCACGAGTCACCACCATGAGGCAGCACGACCGCCGCGACCGTCCCACGTCCGTCGGGCGCCCGCTGCCCGGAGTCGAAGTCACCATCCGGGACCGGGAGTTCAAGGCGCTGCCCGCAGGAAGGACCGGGCAGATCACGGTGCGCGGACCGGGCGTGATGACGGGCTACCACGACCGCCCGGAGGAGACCGCACGGGTGCTGCGCGGCGGCTGGCTGCTCACCGGCGACCTCGGCAGCCTCGACGCGGACGGCTTCCTGTATCTGCGCGGCAGGCTGCGCAACATGGCCATCGTCAGCGGGATGAACGTCTCCCTGGAAGAGGTCGAGGCCTGCCTGACGGCGCACCCCGCAGTGACCGAGGCCGTGTGCGGGGTACGCGCCGACGCCCGCGCGGGGGAGACGCTGGTGGCCTGGGTCCGGCTCGCCGCCGATGCCGGGGGCGGCCGCCCCGAACCGCCGGAGACCGGCCCCGCCGGCGATGAACAGGGCCCGGTGACCGAGGAGTTGACCGGCTTCTGCCGTGAACGGCTGAGCCCGCACAAGGTGCCGCGCCGCATCACGGCGGTGGCGGACTTCCCCCGGACCCGTACCGGAAAGGTCGACCGGTCCGCTCTGTCCGCCGACCGCAGAGATGTTCCAGCAGGGCCAGGTGTGCCCGGCGAGCCCGGCACGTCCGGTGCGGACGTGCCCGATGCCGAGGAGGCAGTGAGGTGACATCCGTGAACGACGTGCACGACGTGAGTGACCCGCGCGCCGCGGGCGACGTGGACGCATGGGTCGTGCGGAAGCTGGCCGTACTCAGCATTCCGCCGCGCCCGCCCGGCGAGATCACCGCACAGCAGTCCCTGACGGAGGATCTCGGCGTCGACTCGCTGGCGTTCATCGAGGCGCTGGTGTCCTTCGAGGAGGAGTTCGGGGTGCGGCTCGACGAGGACCGGCTGCTGCTCTCCTCGTACGCCACGGTCCAGGACCTCATCGACCATCTGCACGCCGGCCGCGCCCGTTGACGACCCGCCGGGCGGCCCGCACGGCCGGGCGCCCGGCAGAACGGAGCACTCAGTGGAACCGGACAGCTACCTCTCCACCCTGGTCGAGGCCGCGCACCGGATCGACACGCGCGAGGTGAGCGCCGTGGCCGACCGGATCGCGGCGGCCTGGGCGCGGGGCGCCACCGTCTTCGTGGCGGGCAACGGCGGCAGCGCCGCCACCGCCTCGCACATGGTGTGCGATCTGGCGAAGTCGGCGACGCCCGGACTCGCGGCGGGAGTGCGGGTGGTGCCCCTGCTCGACACCTCGGTGCTGACCGCCTGGGCCAACGACGTCTCCTACGAAGCGGTGTTCGCCGCCCAGCTCGCCACCCAGGCCAGGGCCGGTGACGTCCTGGTCGCGATCACTGCGAGCGGCAGCTCGCCCAATATCGTGCAGGCCCTGATCACCGCCCGTGCCCACGGCGTGGAGAGCGTCGCCCTCCTCGGCTTCGACGGCGGCACGGCCCGGTCCTTGGCGGACGACGTGGTCATGGTGCACGCGCACCACTACGGAGTCGTCGAGGATCTGCACCTTGCCGTCAACCACATGATCACCGAACAGCTCGGCGCCCGGATGAACGCCGGTCCCGCAGGGGAAACGGCCACGCTCAGCGCGGCGGGACCGGCCGACGGCCAGGTCGTGGGCGGTGCCCGATGAGCGGCGGCACGGCCGCCGGCGCGGACATCTGGGACGAGCGGGCCGCGCGCCCCGGACTGCACGCGGTGCTCTCCGGCCGCTGGACGCCCGAGGAGTGCGACCAGGTCGACCACGAACAGAAGGCGCTGATCGAACGGCTGCTGCCGGACCTGGACCGCGACCGGGTGATCGATCTCGGCTGCGGCGTCGGACGGCTCACGGCCTGGCTGAGCGAGCGAACCCGTTCGGCGGTGGGCGTCGACCGGTCCGCGCAGATGGTGCGCAGGGCGGCCCGGGCCGTCGAGGGCAAGCCGGCCCGCGCGGTCTGCTCCGGCATCGACGAACTGCCCTTCGAGGACGGCTCGTTCGACACCGTGCTCGCGGTCTTCACGCTCCAGCACCTCACCGACGACGGGGTGTTCCGGGCAGCCCTGCGCGAGATGGGCCGGGTGGTGTCGCCGCGCGGCGGCCGGCTGCTCATCGTGGACGGCCACAATCCGGCCGCGGACTCCCGTGATGTCTCCAGCGCCACCACCTCGACCGTGATCCGGCCGCTCGCCGCCTACGAAGGACTGGCAGCGGTCGCCGAACGCACGGCCGTGGAGCACCTGAGGTACGTCGGCGACCGCTACCTCGCCCAGCTGTGGCACACCTGACCCGCAACGTACGCCCGCAACCCGCTCACTGGCCCAGCTCCGGCGGACCCGGCACGGCCCGCCGACGGAAGGGAGCGCCGTGCACATCTGGTTTCTCACCCCCACCTTCCCGCCCGTCCACGGCGGGTCGGAGACACAGATCTACACTCTGGCGGCGGGACTGACCCGGCGAGGACACCAGGTCGACGTCCTGACCGAGCGCTATCCGGGCAGCGCGGAGCGGGAGGAGCTGCTCGGCGTGCGGGTGCACCGCGTACGCACCGACGCCGCGCGCTGGTCCGAGCCGGACCGGGTGCCGTGGGAGGAACGGATCTTCGGGCTGCTGGGCGACGCCGAACGCCTCATCGGCTCCGGCCCCGTCGACATCCTGCAGACGTTCTGCCAGGTGGGAGCCGTACTCGGCGCCATGATGCGGGACGCCATCAGCTGCCCCCTGGTGGTGACGATGAACGAGACCACCC
The DNA here is from genome assembly GCF_040654355.1 of Streptomyces sp. NPDC050704. Lineage (NCBI taxonomy): Bacteria > Bacillati > Actinomycetota > Actinomycetes > Kitasatosporales > Streptomycetaceae > Streptomyces > Streptomyces sp. NPDC050704. The sequence continues at coordinate 5,067 of NZ_JBFAHW010000192.1, forward strand.
CGGACACCGATCCGTTCGGCGACTCCCGCTCCCGGCTCGTCTTCGCACGGCTGCCGCACGACGCGGTGGTGGCCGGCAGCCTCGCCTACCGGGACCAGGCCATCGGCTACGGCGCCGACCCGGGCGTGGTGCACATCGCGCGCTACGGCATCGAGGCCGGTCTGTACGGCGGCGCCGACGAGCGCGAGATCCGGCACGCCCGGGACTGGCTGGGCGTCGCGCCACAGGACCCGCTGGTGCTGCTCGTCGGGCGGTACAAGGAGCGCAAGGGCCAGCGCGAACTGGTGCGGGCGATGGCCCGGATCGTCGACCGCCACCCCACCGCCAGGGCCGCCCTGGTGGGCTCACTCAATTCCGCGTCGGCCGCCTACAAAAGACAGCTGGAGGACGACATCGACGCCCTGGGGCTGCGCGAGCACGTCCTGCTGCGCACCTCCGACCGGCCGTTCGGCTCGATGCGCGCGATCTACGCCGCCGCCGACGTGGTGGTGCAGCCCAGCCACGCCGAAGGCCTCGGACTGTCCGCCGTCGAGGCCGTCGCCGCGGGCCGCCCCCTGGTGGCGACGACCGTGCCGGGTCTGTCGGAGGTCCTGGAGTGCTGCCCGGGCACCGTCCCGGTGCCGCCGTACGACCCCGGCGCTCTGGCCGACGCGGTCCGCGCGCTGCTCGACGACCCCCGGCGGGCGGCGGCACAGGCGAGCCGCGCACAGGAGGCGGCGCGGCGGGAGTTCACCGCCGACGGCATGGTGGACGGCTATCTGAAGGTGTACGAGCGGCTGCGCGCGGCTCCGGCAGCCGAGAGCGCCGGAGCCGTGACCGAGGTCAGCCGGTGACCGTCAGGCCGGGGATCCGGCGCAGCTCGGGCAGTTCACCGACGACGGCAGCCAGCTTGGGCGAGGCGAGAACGACACAGCCGCGCCGGTATCCGGTCTCCGCCCGCGCCGGGCAGCTCGGCCACAGGATGTCGCTGTCGCCCACCGCCTGCCCCAGATAGGCGAGGGACAGTTCGGTGCGGCCGTACACATCGAACCCGTAGCCGTCGTCGTCGGGGACTTTGAAATCGTCTATGACAATGACCGAAAGCGGCCAGTTACGGAGTACGAAGGCCACCTCCTCGCGCAGTGGAATATCTGCGTTCCAGTGCGCGTCCAAATAGCAGAGAAACGGTTCGGAGGACGCGATGTGACCGCCATTGTGCAAGAGTCGCAAGGCATCCCGTGAATCGTGGTTGAGGACCTTTACTTCGGGTACGTGGCGGAATTCACGGGCCACGTAGCGAGCGAAGTTGGGATTCTTCTCCGCGGTGTAGACGGGTTTTCCGGAGACGTGCCACAGAAAGCGCGTGGAGGCTCCCCTGTAGCTGCCGGACTCGAAGAGCGCGGCCGGGCTTACGGCGCCCACCAGGGACCGGAACATGCGCTGGCGTGCGTGTTGGCCGTTGAACGGTTCCAGCCAGGGGCCGTCGGCCGAGCGTATGTTCCGGCCGATCAGCTCGGCGACGGACGGGTGCAGCGGACGGGAAAGCGAGTCGTACGCCCTGGCCAGAAATCCGGTGGCTTGTTTGGTGATGCCGCCGAGTGCCATGAAACTCCACCTCCGGAGTGAGTGGGTGTCAGTATTCGCTGGGACGTCTTGCATTGATAAGGCAGTGCCTGAGATGCCGTCAAGTGGGCCGGGTTCGTGAGATTCAAAAGCGGGTGTTGCGTGAACGGGAAACGCTGCTACGGTAGTTGAAAGCCGATCTCTTACATATGACCTCGGCGCACTTCTGGCTCGGGCGCGGTTCTGGAATGCGGCGCAATGCCGCGGGACACGTCCGTCGAACCCCACGTCTGCTGAACCCATCGAATTCGGGAAGAGGTTGGCATGCCTTTCGTTCCGGCCGTCGAGATCGAGGTGCCCGACGCAGAGCGGCGCCAGGTCCTCGATGAGGTGGACCGGCTGCTGCACGCCGGGAAGTTCTCCCAGGGCGTCAACGTCGAGGCGTTCGAGGAGGAGTTCGCGGCGTTCACCGGAGCCCCGCACGCCGTCGCCGTCGCCAGCGGCACCACCGCCCTCGAGCTGATCCTGCGCGCCGTCGGCGTCGGCGGCCGGGAGGTCGTCGTACCGGCGGGCACCAACTTCGCCACCTATATCGCGGCCGAGCGCGCGGGCGCCACCGTGCGCCTCGCCGATGCCGACCCGGCCACCATGGCGCCCACCTTCGAGCAGCTCCGCGCGGCCTGTACCTCCCGCACCGCCGCGGTGACGGTCGTCCATACCGGGGGTCTGATCAGCCCCGAGACCGAGGCCGTCGCGGCCTGGTGCGAGCGGCGCGGCATCGCCCTCGTCGAGGACTGCGCGCACGCCCACGGCAGCGAGCGGGAGCGGCGGCACGCGGGCACGTTCGGTGTCGCGGGCGCCTTCTCGTTCTTCGCCACCAAAGTCATGACCACCGGCGAAGGCGGCATGATCATCACTGGCGACGCCCACCTCGCCGAAGAGACAAGGCTGTTACGCAACCTCGGCAAGTCCGAGGCCTGGGTGAGCCGGCATACCCGCCCCGGCTGGAACGCCCGCCTCTCGGAGTTCGCCGCCGTCCTGGGCCGTGCCCAACTCGCCCGCCTGCCCGCGAACGTGACGGCCCGCCGTAAGATCGCCGACTCCTACGCCGAGGCCCTGCGCGACCTCCCGGCCGTCCAATTCCTGCTGCCCGACCACCCCTACAGCGGCTACAAGGCGATGCTGCTGCTCCCGTCCGGCACCGACCGGGACGCCCTCAAGGCGGCGCTGCGCGAGCGTTCCGTCCAGGCGGCCGGCGAGGTGTACGAGACGCCCCTGCACCAGCAGCCCGTGCTCGCCGAGCGCTACCCGGGCCTGCGGCTGCCCGGAGCCGAGCAGGCCTGCGCCGGGCAGCTGTGCCTGCCGATCTACCCCGGTCTGGACGACACCCGTCTGCACCACGTGGTACGGGCCCTGTCCGAGTCCCTGGCCCAGGTGAGGGCACGGTGACCGCGGCGGCGCCGCGTGCGGTGTTCCGCACGCCCTGGCTCACGGTGCGCGAAGCCCTTGAGTCGGAGCCGAGCGGGACCGAGCGCAGCTGGTACTACCTGGACCATCCGGGCTGTGCCCTGGTCCTGCCGGTCACCGCCGACGGCACGCTGCTGCTGATCCGGTCCTGGCGGATCGCGGTGCGCCAGTGGTGCCTCGAGGCGCCGGCGGGGCGGTGCGAGCCGGGCGAGAGCCCCGAGGAGACCGCCCGCCGCGAACTGGCGGAGGAGACCGGCGCCCGCGCCGGAGCGCTGCACCCGCTGGGCACCGTCTGGCCCTCCAGCGGCTCCTCCAACGAAGAGGTCCATCTCTTCCTCGCCCCGGACGTGCGGTCCGGACTGCCGCACCACGACGACGGTGAAGTCATCCGCCAGCGCCCGGTCCCGGTCGACGACGCGCTGGCGCTCGCGATCAGCGGCGAACTCCGGGACGCGCCCACCGCGTTGGCTCTCCTGCGGGCCCACCGCCGTGGACTGCTGCCGGCCGTGGCCCCGGCGTCCGCCGCCGTCAGCCCGGCGGCGCTCACCGACTCCGCGACTGCCGAAGCGCGCCCGGCCGCCACCACCGCGGCGCCGCTCGCCACGCCGGGCCCCGGCCCGGCCCCGAAGAACCCGAAGGAGACCCGATGAGCAGGACGCCCGAGCGGCCCGGCGCGCACGGTGCCGGGCTCCAAGTGGCCGTTCTCGCAGGCGGGTCGGGGACCCGGCTCGGCCGCCTGGGAACCCGCAGGCCGAAGATCCTGCTGCCCGTCGCCGGGCGGCCCTTCCTCGACCTGCTCCTCGCACCGCTCCTCGACGCCGGTCTGCGCCGCTTCCACTTCTGCCTCGGCCATCTGGCGAGCCCGGTCATCGACCACCTCGGCCGTCTGCCCGCGTCCGTCGAGGTGACCTTCCACGTCGACACCGTCGCGCGGGGCACCGGCGGAGCGCTGCGGGCCGCCGCACCGTACCTGGACGACATGTTCCTGCTCGTCCTGGGCGACACCCTGCTCGACATCCCGTACGCGGGCGCCCACCGCTGGCTCGGCCCCCACGACGAGGCCGCCATGGTCCTCACCTCCGCCGACACCGGCGTACGCCCCAACACCCGGGTCCACGACGGCCGGGTGAGCGGCTACGACAAGGACGCCCCCGAAGATCCCGACACCGACGGGCCGTCGTGGACCGACACCGGCGTGTGCGTGCTGCGCCGCGACGCCCTGCGGCACCTGGATCCACACCAGGACCCGGTGGATCTCGGCGTGCTGTTCCGCACGCTCATCCGGCGCCGCGCCCTCGCCGCCCACCGGACCGACCGCCCCTTCACCGACATCGGCACACCCGAACGTTACGCCCGCTTCCTCGACGGCCACGAACACCCCGCTCCGTGACCGCCGCCCCAGCGACCCGAGGAGTCCCGTGCGCATACTGCTCGTCGAACCCGCCGTCTACACCCCCGCCGGCCTGGACAAACGCGAGATGCGGCCCACGCAGCTGATCTCACTCACGCTGCCCTACCTGGCCGCCATGGTCCCGCCCGAATGGGAGGTCGACCTCGTCTACGAAGTCTGCGAGAACCTGGAGCGCGACTACGACCTCGCCGCGTACGACGTCGTCGGCATCACCACCCAGACCATCCAGCTCAAACGCACCCTGGAACTGGCCCGCACCATCCGCAGGCTGGGCCCGCGGGTCGTCGTCGGCGGCCCCGCCACCGTCGAGGACGACCACAGCCTGGTGCCGGTGATCAGCCGCTTCAGCGACTCCGTCGTCGTCGGCGAGGCCGATGTGCTGTGGCAGCGGCTCCTCGCCGACCTGGCCCGCGGCGAACTCAAGAAGATCTACCAGTCCCATGAACCGGTGCCCATGTCGGGCCACCCGCTGCCCCGCTTCGACCTGGTCGACTTCAGCAAGATCGAGGCGCCGCACGTGCTGCCGTCGTTCACCGCGCGGGGCTGCCCCCGCCGGTGCACCTTCTGCAGCGAGTTCCTGTACAGCAAGTGGCGCTACCGTCCGGTCAACGACGTCTACGAGGAACTCATCGCCTACCGCGACCGGTTCCACATTCCCCGCGTCGTCTTCCGCGACGACGACTTTCTGGTCTTCCCCAAGCGGTCCAACCAACTCCTGGGCCGTCTGGCGGGCGAAGGCATCGAATGGGGCTGCCAGACCGACTTCAACCTCGCCCGCCACCCTGACGTCGTGCAGTCGGCGCTCGACGGGGGGATGCGGGTGGTCTCCTTCGGGGTGGAGAGCGTGCGGGAGAAGAACCGCGAGTTCACCGAGAAGACCTTCTTCACCATCCCCGAGGCGGAGGACCTGCTGCTCAGGCTGCACGAGGCCGGGGTGGAAACCCAGGTCAACGTCATCTTCGGCTTCGACTGGGACGACCCGGACGTCTTCGACGAGACCTATGAGTTCGCCATGCGCACCAAGGTCTCCCGCCTGTTCCTGAGCGTCCTCTACCCCATCCCCGGTACCCCGCTGTACGAGCACCTGGGCCAAGAGGGGCGGCTGCTCGAAAAGCGGCCCCAGGGCATCGACGACCCCCTGGCGGTGACCTTCACACCCAAGCTGATGACGGCGGACCAGCTCGTGGAGGGCTATCTCGACGTCGAACGGCGCTTCGCCGAGGCCGACTTGACCGGCCGCAACTACTGGCTGGGCAAAAACCTCGTCGTCATCTGAGGCCGTCACCCGCACCCACGTGTCACCCGCACTCATGCCGTGGACGCCACCACCCGAACGTCGTCGCCCGAACCGGAACGGAGAACCCGATGACGGCCGTTGAGCCCCCTGGCCCGGCACCCGCCGCGCCGGTCATCAGCGTGGTTGTACCGACCCGCGACCAGGCGGCACGCCTGGAAGCGACGCTGCACGCGTTCACCCGGCAGGACGCGCCGCCCGGAACCTGGGAACTCGTCGTCGTCGACGACGGCTCGGGCGACACCACGCCCGACGTCCTGCGCGCCGCCGCGCGGTCGTTGCCGCTGCGCGCGCTGCGCACCTCCGCGAACGGCCGGGCCGCCGCCAGGAACGCCGGAGCGGCGGCCGGCCGGGGAGCCGTCCTCGTCTTCTGCGACGGCGACCGCGCCCCGGTGCCCGGCTATGTGCGTGCCCATGCGCTGGCCCACGGTCTCGGCCACCCCGGTGAGGGGGCGCCGGAGCCGAACGGCCGGAAGGTCGTGGTCGGGGACGTCCAGGAGCTGTACCTCAGCGCCTTCGAGGAACGTCTGGCCGAGGTCAAGGAGCGACTCACCGGCGACGGGTGGGACCTGCGCCGCGGCTCCCGCACCCCCGCGTTCGTGAAGAAGGTCCACAGCCTCTACGACGACTCCGGGCGCAGCACCTCACCGGTGCGCTGGCTCAGCTTCCTCTCCGGCAACGTCTCCCTCAGCCGGAGCCTGTTCGGCCAAGTCGGCGGTTTCGACGAGGACTTCACCCAGTGGGGCCTGGAACACCTCGAACTGGGCTACCGGCTCGTCGCGGCCGGTGCCGAGTTCCGGCGCTGCGCCGCCGCCCGTAACGACCACTTCGCGCACGGCAGGCCCGCCGGGTTCTACCGCCGGGCCCTTGAGGACTCGGCCGCGCTCTTCGCCCGCAAGCACCCGGAGGTCCCGGCGGAGCTGCTGCTCGACCTGACGCTGGGCGGTCTGTCCGTGGCGCAGTTCGAGCAGTCGGTGCGGGGTCCGGCACGGGGTCAGGGGCCGCACGCCCCACCGGACGTCGAGAAGCCCGTACGAGAGCGCGAGCAGGAGACGGAGCGAGAGGGAGAGGCAGGCATGCGACCGCGGTTGAGCCAGTACTTCCTGACGGCACGCACCCCGTCCGACACGGACCCGGTGTGCGTGGTGCGCCACCACCACGACGACGCCGCGCCCACCGTCGTGCTGATGACCGGGCTCGCGCTCTCGATGAGCGAGCCGCGCTACCTGTGGTCGATCCTCGCCCGCAGACTGCGCCGACTGGGCCTGAACGTCGTGCAGTACGACCACCCCGGCCACGCGGACAGCGCCGCCACCGGCCGCCCGGCCGACTGGGCCGCGCTGCGTGATGCGGCCCGCGCCGTACGCGGTCACGCCCGCGCGAGCGGAGGCGGCGAGGTGATGGTCGTCGGCTGCGGAATCGGCACGGTCCTTGCCGCCGAACTCCTGGCCGCCGGTGCGGTCACGGCCGGAGTGCTCGTCTGCCCCGATCTCGCGCTGTGGCGGGCCGGGGCACGTGCCCCGCAGGAACTGGCCGCTCTCGCCGCGCGGGGCCGGGCGGCACCCGACGAGCTCCAGGACAGTGCCGTCGCCGCCGCGTTGCTCGACGCCGCCGTCGGCGAGCCGTACCAGCCGCCGCAGCCCGCAGGGCCC
>NZ_JBFAHW010000193.1:0-12357 GCF_040654355.1 Streptomyces sp. NPDC050704
GGTCTGGGGGCGGCAGCCCCCAGGGATGGGACGGGTAGGGGCGGCGGGGGCGAGGAACATGGGTCGGTGGCCCGGCTGCTCACAGGGGCGCGGTGAGTGCGTCGCGGACGCGGACGGCGGCCTCGTACGTGTCACCGGTCGGCCGCGTGGACAGCTTGCCCGGGTTTCGGGTCCAGCGGTCCTCCAGGGCGAACCAGTCGATCGGCTCCGGCTCGCGCCCCTCCTGCTGGGCTGCCCGCAGCTCGTCGAAGTACGTCGACCAGCGCTGCCGGTACAGCCCGCCGACCAGACCGGCCCACTCCCGGTTGGCGTAGTCACGCAACCCCGCGTCCGCCCCCTGCCGGGTACCCCACACGGTGAGCAGCGACAGATTGTCGTACGCCAGCCTTCGCTTCTCCTCCGGGTCCGCACCCCAGCTCCGCGCGTCGGCGACCCAACGCCCCACCAGATGACCGGAGTCGGTGGCCAGCAGAGTCTCCAGTACGTCCATCAGGGCGAGCCAGTCACGGGTCAGCCGGCCGAACTCGGCGGAGTCCCCCGTGTCGTACGCCTTCTTGACGCGCGGGAGGAGGACGCGGCTGCGGTTGGCGGCGGCCTGACGGGCGACGTCGAGGAGGTCGCGTCGGTACGCGGAGGAGTTCCGCAGGCCCGCACGCACCTGGAGCAGTTCACTGAGCGCCGGTTCGAACTCCTCCGGACTGTAACGGAGTTGTTTGGGTGACCACTTGCCCGCCGTCCTGACCGTGAGGGACGGGCGGGCGCCGAACAGGCCGTCGGCGCCCTCGCTCCACGAGTCGGCCCGTGTCGTGCCGTACGCGGTGCGGCGCAGGATGTCCCAGGCGGCCTCCGCATGCGGATCGCGTGCGCCGTAGCGGGAGTGGGACCACTCCCGGAACCAGACCTTGAGGTCGAAGTCCCGCTCCTCCCAGGCGAGTTCGGAGAACAGGTCGAAGGCCGCGGGGTTGTTGTCCGCCGCCTCCGGGAGAAGGGCGACCCCGCGCAGGGTGCTGCCCTGCTTGGTGCGCCACTGCTTGAACAGCGTTGTCCAGTCCGGGGTGTTGGCGCCCAGAGTCGTGTGACCGCCGAAGTTCCAGATGGAGCCGAAGGCGTACGGGGTGTCTCCCCAGTCGGCCTCGCGGTCGGTGACCTTCGGGAAGCGGTCCGACAGTCCGTCGACGACCAGCATGCGGGACTTGTCGACGGCGTCGACAATGGCCCTCGGCGGGTTCCGCTGCCAGCCCAGAATGACCCAGATCGCGTCCGGGTGCGCGGTCCGCAGCGCCTTCTCGACGCCCTTCGCCGCGTCGCCGACCGGGACGTCGCCGGGGTCGCCGCCCTCGTGCAGCAGGTCCATCTTGTAGAGCGTCGAGGGTCCGCCGAACATCTCGTCCTGGACGCGGTAGAAGGTGGCCGCCACCTGGGCGAAGTGGTCGGTCCGCGGATCCAGCCAGTCCGGCCGCGCCAACCCCATCCACTTCCCCTGCGGGATGACGCGCGCACCCGCGTTCCGGTCGGCGAAGCCCGGCGGGACCGTGCCGAAGTAACCCGGGAAGACGGGCGTCATGCCCAACTCCCGTACCCGGTCCGTGATACGCCGTCCGAGCGCGGCCCGTGCGTCGAGGAGCTGCCGTGAGACGCCGTCCGGGAAGGCGGACAGGTTCTGCAGCAGCCACCACGGCTGATGGGCGGGACCCGGAATCCACCTCCGCAGCTCCTCGTCCGGGTGGCCGAACTTCTGGAACACCCGGTGATAGAGCGCGTCCGCGCCGACGATCACCAGCACCTCGTTGTAGCCGTGCAGCGCGAGGACGTCGAGCTCACGCTCCCAGTACGACCAGTCGTTGTACGCGCCCGTGTAGCCGTCGTTCGTGTCGTTGAGGACGAAACGGTGCGGGACGTTGGCCCGGCGGGTGACGGTGCCGTCGAGGCCGGGCAGCTCGGCCGGGAGGTTGAGCTGTTCACCGGCCCAGCTGATGTTGGTGTGGGTGACGTTCTTCAAGTACCAGCGGAGGCCGGTGAGTTGAGTACCGGCGGTGCCGCCCGCGATGGTGATCCGGCCGCTGTCGCCAGACACCCGGAACGCGTCCGCGTCGTCCGTCGTCGTCTCGAAGTGCAGCTGTCGCCAGTGGTGCGGGAGCATCCGGCGGGCCGCCGCCGCGGCTGCCTGGGTCACTGGTGCCTCCTTCTCGGGGGACGAGTTGTCCGTACCGTCCGCGGACGCGCGTGAACACGCGACGGCGCCGGCCGAACCGGCGACCGCGGTCAGGAACGCGCGACGGGCTAGTGGCATGGGATCTCCGGCTTCGCGGGTGGGGGGTGCGCCGTGGAGAGAGATACCCGGTGCGGGGTGACCTGAGCACGGCGGCAGGGCCACATGGGGGAGAACCCGCCATGAACGGTGCCGCTTCTCGCTCCTCGCCCCCGCCGCCCTCGCCGCTCCTGCCCGTCAGACTCAGACCCGGCTGAAAGCCTGGCAGGGCTGGGCGGCCGGCAGGCGGCCGGTGAAGAAGGACCTGGGCGGGACGCCCATCAGGGTGCGGAAGTCGGACGTCATGTGGGACTGGTCGTAGTAGCCGGTGGTGGCGGCCAGCTGGGCCCACGACGTGGTGGCCGCATGGGTGAGGACATGGCGTACGCGCCCGATGCGGGCATAGTGCTTGGGGGAGAGCCCGACGCCCTCGGCGAAGAGGTTGCGCAGCTGCCGCTCGCTGACGGCGAGGCGTCGCGCCAAGTCCTGTACCTGCGACGGCAGTTGGCCCACACCAGTCGACAGGGCATCGACGGCGGCCGCCAGCAGTTCGCTCCGGGAACGGTCCGTGGCGGCGGACAACCGGTCCGGCAGGACCTGTGCCAGATGACGGACCAGGTCGTCCGTCTCCAGCGGGTCGAACCGCCGGATTTCGAGGGCGAGTTGCCGCGGGACGTCGCCGGTCAGGTCCCCGAGCCGGACCACCCGGCCGACGAGCTCGACCGCCGGGACGCCGAGCAGCGGGCGCGCGGTACCCGGTCCGAGGCGCAACTGCACGCAGGACGCGAGGCGCTTGCTCGCGTGGTACGAGGCCCGGGTGCGCGGGCCGATGACGATCGTGTCCCGACGGCCGCTCTCCTCGACCCGTACGACCAACTTGGTGGCGGCGTCCGGGACATGGGTGTAGGGATCGCGCAGCTCACCGTCGACCGCTGTGAACGCGACACCGGCGATCCAGGGACGCAGGGCTTCGGGCAGGGGAAGGGCGTGCTCGGCAAGGGCGTTCGTCACCTGTCCACCGTAAGCGCGCCGCCCGGCCGTACGGGCGCCCGAACCGTGCCGGAATTTCCTAGAGACTCCCGCCACCGGCCCGGCACGGTGGTCTCCATGATCCTCGTCACCGGTGCCACGGGCACCATCGGCAGTGAAGTCGTACGACAGCTCGCGGCGCGCGGCGAGAAGGTCCGCGCCCTGACCCGCGACCCGTCCCGGGCGCGGGTCCCCGAGGGGGTCGAGGTGGCACGCGGGGACTACCTCGACCCCACCTCCGTGGCAGCGGCGCTGTCCGGCGCCACGGCCGTCTTCCTGGTCGGGGTGCTCGGCCCGGACGACGCGGACCGCGACCGGGACCTGGTCGCGCAGGCCCGCGCGGCGGGCGTACGGCGGGTCGTGAAGCTCTCCGCGATCGGCACCGGCGATCCCGTCCTCGGCCGGGTCGGCACCTGGCACCTCCCGGGCGAACAGGCCGTCCGGGCCAGCGGGTTGGAGTGGACGGTCCTGCGGCCCTCGTCCTTCGCCTCGAACACCCTGAGCTGGGCCGACGCCATCCGGGACGGCAAGCCCGTGCCGAACATGACCGGCGACGCCCTCCAAGGCGTCATCGACCCGCGCGACGTCTCCGAGGTCGCCGCGCAGGCCCTGCTCTCTTCGGCGCACGCGGGCCACACCTACACCCTGACCGGTTCCGAACTGCTCAGCGCCCCCGACCAGGCGGCCGTCCTCGCCGAGGTCCTCGGCCGCCCGGTCGACACCCTGGACCTCACACCCGACGAGGCCCGCGCGCAGCTGACCGGGTCGGGCCTGGACGCGGAGTACGTGGCGGGAGTCATGGAGGGCAGCTCGTTCGTCCGCAAGGGAGGCAACGCCGTCGTCACGGAGGAGGTGCGGTCAGTGCTGGGACGGGCGCCGCGTACGTACCGGAAGTGGGCGGTGGACCACAAGGCGGCGTTCGAGGCAGCGTTTGAGGAGGCGTCCGGGGAGGTCTGACGCACGGAGCAGGCGCGCGGACAGGCGTGGCTGTGAGGGGGCACCCCCCTCACAGCCACGCCTGCCTCCGTCACAGGCGTCCAGCCCGCTTCCGCTGCACGACGTAACCGGCGTGCCTTAGCTGTACGCGTCCGCCCGGCCCTCGGCCTCCTCCGCCTGGGCCTGCGCCCCCGTCTCCGTGTCTGCCTCCGTGGAAGGTGCCGACCCCGCCCGCAGCACTGCCACCGCGAGTGCCAGGCCCGCCACCGCGATCCCCGTACCGACGGTGAACGCCAGCCGGTAGCCGTCCGCGGTCGCCGCGACGAGCGGCTCGCCCTCGCCCAGCAGCCCGTCCGTGCGGCTCGCCGCCAGGGTCGTGAGGACCGCGAGGCCCAGCGAACCGCCCACCACCTGCGTGGTGTTGAAGAGTCCTGAGGCCAGGCCCGCGTCCTCTTCCCGGACGCCCGACATGGCGAGTCCGGTCACCGCGGGCATCGCCGCCGCGAAACCGGCGGAGAGCAGCAGCATCGGAGGCAGCACGTCGATGACGTACGAGCCGTCGACCGGCATGCGGCTCAGCAGTGCCATCCCGGCCGTGATGAGTACGAGCCCGGTGAGCAGCACTCGGTACGGGCCGAAGCGGCCGATGGTCCGCGCGGACAGGCCCAGCATCAGCACGCCGATCAGGATCGGAGCGGGCAGGAACGCCGTACCGGTCATCAACTCGCTGTAGCCCAGCACACGTTGGAGGTAGAGCGCGCCGATGTACTGGAAGCCGAACATCGTCGCGATCATCAGGATCTGCACGCTGTTCGCGCCGGTGAGCAGGCGTGAACGGAACAACCGCAGTCGCAGCAGCGGGCGTTCGGCCCGCGCCTGCCGCAGCGCGAACGAGACGAAGAGCGCGAGCGCGACCCCTGCCAGCAGGAGTGTGCTGCCGAGTTCGCGGCCGCCGGCGCCGACGATCGTGTACACCGTGAGCATCAGCGCGCCGGTGACCAGCGCCGCCCCCGGGTAGTCGGCGCCCTTGCCGAGCCCGGCGCCGCGGTCGGGGGCGAGGACGCGCAGGGCGGCGATCCACGCCACGACCCCGATCGGCAGGTTGATCAGGAAGATCCAGTGCCAGTTGAGCGCCTGGGTGAGGGCCCCGCCGAGGAACACGCCGAGCGCGCCGCCCGCCGCGCCGACCGCGCTGAACACCGCGATGGCCTTGGCCTGTTCGCGCGGCTCGGGGAAGAGCGCGATGAGCATGCCGAGCACCACGGCCGAGGTCATGGCCCCGCCGACGCCCTGCAGCGCCCGCGCCGCGATCAGCATGCCCTGGCTGGTGGCGACCCCGCAGAGTACGGACGCCAGGGTGAACACGACGAGCCCGGCGGCGAACATCCGCCGGCGGCCGACCAGATCACCGAGCCGTCCCACGAGGAGAAGCAGCCCGCCGAAGGGGATCAGATACGCGTTCACGACCCAGGCGAGACCCGGGCCCGAGAAGCCGAGGTCGTTCTGGATGGCGGGCATCGCGACGGTGACGATGTTGCCGTCCAAGACCGTCATCAGCGTGCCCGCACACAGGACGGCGAGGGCCGCCCAACGGGAGTACGTTCGTTCTTCGGGGGAGCTGATGGGTGATCCGACGGGTGTCTCGATCCGGGACGACATCGCCACGGCCTCCGTATCGCTGCTGGGTGTTCCATAGGTGCACGACTTGTAACAGGGAACATGATGAGTGACCATGGGCACCGGCATAAGGAGGCACTTCGATGTCCCAGAGGAACACCGGTGTTACCTCGCAGGCTGTGACCGCGCAGGCGTGCCCGGTCCGCGAAGTTCTTGAGAGGGTCGCGGGCAAATGGAGCGTGCTGATCATCGTGGCCGCCGCGCACGGACCCATCCGCTTCACGGAGTTGGAGCGCAGTGTCGAGGGCATCAGCCGCCGCATGCTCACGTTGACGTTGCGCAATCTGGAGCGCGACGGACTCCTCACGCGCACCGTCCACCCGACGGTCCCGCCGAAGGTCGAGTACGAACTCACGCCCGTGGCCCGCGAGTTGCACGCGACGCTGCTGGGCCTGACCGACTGGGCGGAGCGGCACCGGGTCACCATCTCCGAGTCGCGCGCGGCCTACGACGCCGAGCACCGGCCGGAGTTGATGGACGTGTGATGTTCGTGGGGGTTCGGATGCGCACGTTTCGGGGCGTGTGGTGAGATCTCGTGACGTGTAGCTAGATCGGGAACCAATCGTCGTCGGTGGGGCGTTGTCGGGCAACAAGGACGTATACGTATGACCTCTCCGCGCTCGGTGGGGACCGGTCGCGGGGCACGGGGGACAGAAAACGGAGCACGTCGTGCACCGACACCATCGCGAGACCTACTACATCGTCAACGAAGGCCGGATTCTGGAGTTCGAGAAGGGGCGGGCCGCCTCGCACGTACCGACGGCGGCCGAGCAGCAACTGGCCTTCCGTTTCTCCAGGTTCAGCAAGGAGAAGGGCGTCCAGCTCGACGAAGGGCTGCGCGCCGAACTCGCCGAGGCCATGACCGCCGTCGGACAGAGCGGCGACGACCCGGACTCCGGGCCGCCCGGGACGGTCGTACCGGCGGGCTTCACCTACCTCGGGCAGTTCGTCGACCACGACCTGACGCTCGACCGGACCCAGGTGGGCCTGGGCGAGCCGGTCCCGGTCGAGGACCTGTTACAGGGGCGGAGCCCTGCCCTGGACCTCGACTCCCTCTACGGCCTGGGCCCGAACCACACCAGCAGCGCCCACTTCTACGAGCCGGACGGCCACCTCAAGACGGGTACGTCGCTGGGCGTGCCCTTCCCGCCGGAGTTCCCGCCCGCCAACACCGACCAGAAGGGCTTCGACCTGCCGCGGGCCGGTGAGGCGGCGGGCGGCACCCGCGCCGACCAGCGGGCCCCGCTGATCCCGGACGCGCGCAACGACGAGAACCTGGCCATCGGCCAGCTGCACCTCGCCTTCATCCGCTTCCACAACCGTGTCCTCGACCGGCTCGCCGAGCGCGGAGTGCCCGAGCCCCGGCTCTTCCACGCCGCCAGGGACACCGTCGTGAAGCACTACCAGTGGATGCTGCGCACCGACTTCCTGCCGCGGGTCGTCGATCCGGGGATCGTCGAGCGGGTCTTCACGCGTGGCCGCCGTCACTTCGAGGTACCGGGCCGGTCCCGGCCCGGCGACCTGCCGACGATGCCCATCGAGTTCTCCGTCGCCGCCTACCGGCTCGGGCACAGCATGGTGCGGACCGCCTACCAGTGGAACAGCGTCTTCCGCGCGGGCGGGCCCGGCGGGATCGCCCCGCTCGGCCTGCTGTTCCGGTTCAGCGGCACGGCGGGCAACCTCACTCCGGGCGACCCGGCGAACCCGGACGACCTGAGCGACCTCGACGACCCGAACGCCGGGGAGAACCTGCGGCTGCCCAGCAACTGGATCGCCGACTTCCGCAGGCTCTTCGACTTCGGCGAGGCGGGCCGGGACGATCTCGTCGTCCCCGAGGGCGAGTTCAACCTCGCCAAGCGCGTCGACACACTGCTCGTCGACCCGCTGGCCGCGCTGCCCACCGGCACGTTCGACGGGCGGGGGCGACCGGCCCCGCCGCCGATCCAGCGCAACCTCGCGTTCCGCAACCTCACCCGGGCCGCGATGGTCGAGCTGGCCACCGGGCCCCAACTCGCCGAGCAGATGGGCATCAAGCGCCTCACGGCGGACCAGATCCTCCGGGGCAGCGGCGGCGCCACGCTCGACGGACTGACCGCCGAGGACCGGGAACTGGTGGTGGCCCACACCCCGTTGTGGTTCTACATCCTGCGCGAGGCCGAGGTGAACGAACGTCACCCCGGCCGGCTCACGGGCGTCGGCGGCACGCTCGTCGCCGAGGTGTTCCACCGTGCGATGGAGGGCAGCCGGGCCTCGATCGTGAAGCATCCGGGCTGGCGCCCGAGCCTTCCGTCCCACCGGAAGGGCGCGTTCACGATGACGGACCTGCTGCTGTTCGCCTTCGAGGGCGATGCGGACCAGCTCAACCCGCTGGGCTAGGCCCCGGGCGGCCAGAGCTCGGTCTCAGGGCGTTTCAGCACCCTTGGGCGGCGTGCGCGAGGTGCGCCGCTCAAGGGTGTGATCGCGGGCGCGGATGTGGACGTGGTTCGGGACGGGACCGGGGTGCACGCGAGGGTGGCGGACCGGCCGTGACGGTCACGTTTCCGACCGGCCGGGTCAGAGACCGAACACCCGCGGATCGGAGGCCAGC
The DNA here is from genome assembly GCF_040654355.1 of Streptomyces sp. NPDC050704. Classification (NCBI taxonomy): domain Bacteria; kingdom Bacillati; phylum Actinomycetota; class Actinomycetes; order Kitasatosporales; family Streptomycetaceae; genus Streptomyces; species Streptomyces sp. NPDC050704. Next base: position 8,478 of record NZ_JBFAHW010000193.1, read on the forward strand.
GCCCGGAAATACTCCTTCGGATCCGCGACCAGCTTGCGCTCCTTGAGGTCCATCAGGCCGCCGACCCCGGTGATCTCGGCGGCGACCGTGCCGTCGGCCTTGCGTATCGTCTGCTCGATGCGGAACGTCTTGCCCTCGCCCCAGTCGAAGTCGCAGGTCACCTCGACCTCGTCACCGGCCAGCAGCTCCCGCCGGTAGCGGACGGTCATCTCCAGCGCCACCGGGCCCACACCCTTGGCCACCAGACCGGCCTGGCTGATCCCGGCGGCCTGGAGTAACGACCAGCGGGCGTGCTCCGCGTAGTTCACATACACGGACTGGTTGAGGTGTCCCTGGACATCGGTCTCGTACCCGCGCACGGTCACACCGACGGAAAACGGCTCTGTCACTGCTTCCCCTTCTGACCTCTTCTCGACTGCTACGACGCCCTCACCCTGGCATGCTCCGATCACTTCCGTCGCGGAGAAGCCAGCAGATAGCGCACCCGGGTACGCGGCTCCGTGTACTCCCCGACCTGCCACCCCGCCTTCTCCAGGGTGGCCGCGCACTCCCGCAGTGCCTCGGCGTCCGGCTCGCGCACGGCCACGGCCTCCGGCTGGGGTGTCGCACGCACCCGGTATCCCTCGGGGCCCGTCCCCGCCGGCCGGTGTCCCGCCGCCTCCAGCGCGAGCGCGGCGGCCTGCACCAGATGCGTACGCTCCCATCCGCACGGCCGGTCCACGGCTCCGTCCGGACTGGTCATCCGCCGCAGCTCAAGCAGCCCCTGCCAGGCGCTGTGCACCTCGCGTACGCGCGACGGCCCGGCGTCGGCGCCCTCCTCGCCGCCGACCCGCGCGGCGAACACGCCCGTGGCGGCGGTTGCCCGAGCATCGTCGGCCTCTGCGGTGGTGGAGACACCGGCACGGTCCGGCTCCTTGGACGCCGCACCGCCCTCCTCCCGTATCCGATGCCCCGTCGGCGTCAGGAAGTGGTCGTGCGGCGGCCGGGGATGCCGGAAGGCGAGCCCGCGCTTCACCAGCGCCGCGAGCTGGCTCTCAGTACCCCTGAGCCGCCCGGTCACGGGATCGGCGGCCTCGATGACGCGCCGCTGTGCGGCGGTCGGCGGTCGTGTCACGGCGCGCTCCTTCCCGGTCGATCAGTGAGCCCATTCGAAGACTAGGACCCAGGTCTGACATTCCGCCCCGCGGCGACCGGAACCCCGCCCTCCGCCGGCGTTCCGCGGCCGGTTACAGGACGCGGGCCCACCGCTCCAGCTCCTTGAACTCCCGGTCCCGCAGCCCCCTGCGCGGGTCGACCGGCAGCAGCAGCGCCGCCGCGTCATGGTGCGCGGCGACATGCCGTGCATCGAGATCGGTGATCATGTCGTCCACCCACACGAACGGCCGACCCGCGGCCCATTCGAGGACGTACCGCGTCTTCCAGTACAGCCCCTCGGGATCCCTGCCGAACAGCTCGGGCCACTCGATGACCGGCAGATCGCCCGGCAGTCCTATCACCGGCGCGATCATCTCGTTGGCCTCGTGCATCCAGGTCGTCGCCCACGCCAGCTCGTACGGCAGCGCGAGCAGCCGCGCCCCGTGCCCGGGATGGAGCCGCACGCGCAGCCCCCGACGGTGTCGCCGGGAGCCCGGCGACTGCCGAGCGAGCCAGTTCGCGGGGTGCAGTCGGCGCGTCACATAGCCGCGGGGGCGGATGAACCGGGCTCCGTACGGGTTCAGCGGGCCGTCGACGTCGAGGAGCAGCAGCGGTCGATTACTCATGGAGCGATTACTCATGGAGGAGGGATACCCGCGTGGGCCCCGCGAGCGACCCTCCGCTGCCTCTCTCGCCCTTACTGCCGGTACCCGCTCAGGAACCGCCCGATCCGGCTGATGGCCGCGTCCAGGTCGTCGGTGTGCGGGAGGGTGAGGATGCGGAAGTGGTCGGGGCGGGGCCAGTTGAAGCCGGTGCCCTGGACGACCTGGATCTTCTCCTGCAGGAGCAGGTCCAGGACGAACTTCTCGTCGTCGTGGATCTTGTGCACCGCGGGGTCGATGCGCGGAAACGCGTACAGCGCGCCCTTCGGTTTCACACAGGACACGCCGGGGATCTCGTTGAGCTTCTCCCAGGCCCGGTCGCGCTGTTCGCGCAACCGGCCGCCGGGCGCGGTGAGTTCGTGGATGGACTGGCGGCCGCCCAGCGCGGCCTGGATGGCGTACTGGGCCGGGGCGTTGGCGCACAGCCGCATGGAGGCCAGCATGGTCAGGCCCTCCAGGTAGTTCTTCGCGTGCTGGCGCGGGCCCGTGACGACCAGCCAGCCGGACCGGAACCCCGCCACGCGGTACGTCTTCGACAGGCCGCAGAAGGTGAGGACCACCAGGTCGGGGGCGAGGGCGGCGGCCGAGTGGTGCACGGCGTCGTCGTACAGGATCTGGTCGTAGATCTCGTCCGCGAACACCATCAGGCCGTGCCGGCGGGCGAGATCGAGGATGCCCTCGATGATCTCCTTCGGATAGACCGCGCCGGTGGGGTTGTTCGGGTTGATGATGACGACGGCTCTGGTGCGGTCCGTGATCTTCGACGCCATGTCGTCCAAGTCCGGGTACCAGTCGGACTGTTCGTCGCAGAGGTAGTGCACCGCCTTGCCGCCCGCGAGCGTCGTCGTGGCCGTCCAGAGCGGGAAGTCCGGGGCCGGGATGAGGATCTCGTCCCCGTCCTCGACGAGCGCCTGGACCGCCATCGACACGAGTTCGGAGACGCCGTTGCCCAGGAAGACGTCGTCGACGCCCACTTCGAGTCCGCGCTCCTGGTAGCGCTGGGCGACGGCACGGCGGGCGGAGAGGATGCCGCGCGAGTCCGTGTAGCCGTGCGCCTGCGGCAGCATCCGGATCATGTCCTGGAGGATCTCCTCCGGTGCCTCGAAGCCGAAGAGCGCGGGGTTGCCGGTGTTGAGACGCAGCACGCTGTGGCCTGCCTCTTCCAGGGCGTTCGCGTGCTCGATGACCGGGCCCCGGATCTCGTAACAGACCTCGCTGAGCTTGCTCGACTGCCGGAACTCCATGCGGTGCGCACCTCCAGGTTGTGGTGTTGCTTGGTTTTACCAAGTTCGCGCTTGGAAAGTCCAACGACTTGTCTAGACTGCGTCACATGTCACCTCGCCGAAGCTACGACCAGTACTGTTCCGCTGCCCGGGCTCTCGATGCCGTCGGTGACCGCTGGACCCTCCTGATCGTCCGCGAGCTGCTCGCCGGTCCACGTCGCTACACCGACCTGCACGCGGACCTGCCCGGCGTGAGCACCGACGTCCTCGCCTCCCGGTTGAAGGACATGGAGCGGGACGGACTGGCGAGCCGCCGTCGGCTGCCGCCGCCCGGAGCGGTGTACGTGTACGAACTCACCGGCCGGGGGCGGGGGTTGCTGCCCGTGCTCCAGGCGCTCGGCGAGTGGGGCGCGCCCCTGCTGGAGGAGCGGCGGCCCACCGACGCGGTGCGTGCGCACTGGTTCGCACTGCCGTTGCTGCGGTGCCTGGAGGAACTGGGCGACGGGGTCGTCCAAGTGCGGCTCGACGAAGGTGAGTTCTACGTGCGCCTCGGTGCCGGGGACGGGCCGGTCTACGGCGAGGGGCCCGCGCCCGAGGAGCCCGACGCCCGGCTCTCGCTCGACGTCGGGACGTGCACGGCACTCGGCAGGGGGGACCTGACGCTGCGGGATGCGGTACGGGACGGACGTATCGAGGTCCTGGGGGACGGGACCCTGGCCAAGGCCCTGCGAGAGGCCTGAGAGCCTGTGTCTGAACCCCCGCCTGCGCAGCGACGCCCGGCACGCGCCCCCACCCTCGAACCGGCTTCGCTCGGCTCGGGCGGGGGGACCCCCACCGCCGCACGTCGCCGCAATACAGGTG
>NZ_JBFAHW010000194.1:0-12319 GCF_040654355.1 Streptomyces sp. NPDC050704
GGTGGCGTTCGGCCCGCCGCAGCTGCGGCCGGGGGCGGTTCTAGTCTGGTCCCGGACAGACGGCGCACAACCAGTACGAATCAGGAGCCGGCGGATGGAACACGGCGAGCACGGCACGACCATGGATCTGCCGCCGTTCACGCTGGGGCGGGGGCTCGAATGGTCCCCCGATCCGTTCTTCCTCACCGCCTGCCTCGTGGCGCTGGGCCTGTACGGGTGGGGTGTGGTGCGGCTGATGCGGCGCGGTGACGCGTGGCCGGTCGGGCGGACCGTGGCGTTCGTCACCGGCGTCCTGAGCGTCATGCTCGTGCTGTGCACCGGGCTCAACGACTACGGCATGGTCATGTTCAGCGTGCACATGGTGCAGCACATGGTGATCAGCATGCTGTCGCCGATCCTGCTCCTGCTCGGCGCGCCGATCACGCTGGCGCTGCGTGCGCTGCCGGTGGCGGCCCGCCGCGGCGGCAAGGGGCCGCGCGAGCTGCTGCTCGCGCTGCTGCACAGCCGGTTCATGCGGATCATCACGCACCCGGCGTTCACGATCCCGCTGTTCATCGCGAGCCTGTACGCGCTGTACTTCTCGCCGATCTTCGACTTCCTGATGGGCTCCACGACGGGCCACGTCGTGATGATGTCCCACTTCCTCGCGGTGGGCCTGGTGTTCTTCTGGCCGATCATGGGCGTCGATCCCGGTCCGCACCGGCCGGGCTATCTGCTGCGGATGCTGGAACTGTTCGCGGGCATGCCGTTCCACGCGTTCTTCGGCATCGCGTTGATGATGGCGTCCGGGCCGATGGTCGAGACGTACGAGAACCCGCCCGCCTCGCTCGGTATCGACGCGCTCGCCGACCAGAACATGGCGGGCGGCATCGCCTGGGCGTTCAGCGAGATCCCCTCCGTGCTCGTGCTCCTCGCACTGCTCTTCCAGTGGTACCGCTCCGAACAGCGGCAGGCGCGGCGCACGGACCGGGCGGCGGACCGCGACGGGGACCAGGAGCTGGCGGACTACAACGCTTATCTGGCCTCATTGAACGCGCGCGGGCGCTGAATTCACACGCGACACAAACACCCGCCGCATTCTCATTCGATGCACCAGACACTGTCACGAACTTGTACCGCTTTCCTCTGTTCGTTCGCTGAAAGGCGTTTCTACTCAGTAGCATGAGGCCCGAATAACCCTGCGTCCGGATGTTCCGGCCACAGGGTCCACGGGGGAAAGAACCGCAGGGGGAGCGGTCATGACATTTCGCACGTCTGTGCAAAGGGCTGGAATATCGGCAGCCCGCAGGGTCGCTCTACTGCTGGTTTCCGTGCTGATCGTCAGCGGTTGCAACAAATCCGAACAGGAGTTCGCGGTTCGGGCTGTCGCGGCGGGGATTCCGTCGCTCTCGCCGTTCTTCAAGGAGAACGGCGATCTGGGCAAGGACATGACCGACGTCAAGTCGGCGCGGCCGCGCGGCGGTGTGCAGGCCAGCAACAGGCCGGGGCTCTACGGCGGTTCGACCGACCAGGACGAGGGATCACCGGGGCAGGACGACGGTGACGACGGCGCCACCGGGGAGTTCGGCGGTTCCACGGAGCAGGGCACCTGCGCCGTGGACAAACTCAAGGAATTCCTCACGGATACCAAGAACTCCGCGAAGGCGCAGGTCTGGGCGGACGTTCTGGGTATATCGACTGATGGGATCGAGGGTTACATCGATCAACTCACGCCCGTCGTACTGCGTCACGACACACTCGTGAAGAATCACGACTACGAGAACGGAAAAGCGGTCTCGTACGACGCATTGCTGCAGGCAGGAATCGCCGTTCTGGTCGACAAGCGGGGACTTCCCGCGGTGAAGTGCTCCTGCGGTAATCCACTTCTCCCGCCCAAGCAGGACACCGGAAAGATCGCGGTGAAGTTCGAGAACGGCAACAAACAGTGGGCTGATTTCCGGCAGGACAGTGTCGTGGTCGTCAAACCGCCGCCCGAGAACCTCGGGATCGAGCGGCTCAAGCTCATCGACGTCCGCGACCCCGAGACCGGGATCGAGCGTCAACTGGGCACCGAGGGCGACGAGGACCGGACGTTCGACGCGACGGAGCAGCTCACCGTGCCGACCGTCACCGAGGTGACGTACGCGGCGGCGACCCAGCTCCTGATCGACGAAGGGCTGTCGCCGACCTACTCGGGCGACGAGCCGCCCGCCGCCGACGCCGTCGTCACGACGTCTGATCCGGCCCAGGGAAACCAGCTCACCTGGGGCTCGTACGTGACCTTGTACGTCGCGGACGGCGACGGGGAGAGCCCGAGTTCGGGTGAACCGTCCGGCAATACCGACGGTCCTTCCCCGGGAACCGACGAGCCCTCGACTCCGACATCGACGCCCACGGACCCCGGCCCCTCGCCAACGGACAGCAAACCGCCCACAGGCGGGAGCACCGGCCCGACGGAATCCCCCACGTCTTCGGATCCGAGTGACGGCGAGACCGGCGGGACCGGTGACACAGGTGGAACAGGTGAAACGGGCGGATCAGACGGGAGTGGCGGGTCTGACGGCTCGCCGTCCCCCGACCAGACGACCCCGTTATCGCCGCCGCCGTCGGTCAGTTCCGCACCGGCCGACCCGCCCCCGTCCAGCCCACCGGCAACCGCGTCGAACGACCCGACGTCGAGCAAGCCGACCGTCAGCAGCCCGCAACCGCCGAGCGACCCGGTCACGACCGAACCCGTCCAGGAAGACCCCGTTCCGACCGAACCCACCACCAGCGACTCCGTGTCCGGTGAGGCCGGCTCCGGTGAGCCCGCCGTGAGCCCGGCCTGACCGCACAGGACCCCGTGCAGAACCCGGGAGCGACCTGATGACCACAGGATCACCGCAGTCGGGAGTGGGCCGGATCATCGCCGGCCGGTACATGCTCCTGCACCAGATCGGCTCCGGCGGGATGGGCCACGTCTGGCTCGCCCACGACCAGCGGCTGGACTGCGACGTAGCGCTCAAGGAGATCAGGTTCCGGCACGCCTCGGAGGGCCCTCAGGAGCACGAGGCCCGTGTCGCACGGGCCCTGGCCGAGGCGCGGCACGCCGCGGTGCTCCGGGGCCACCCGCACGTGGTGACGGTGCACGACGTCACGGAGCACGAGGGGCTGCCCTGGATCGTGATGGAGCACATCGAGGGCGCGGAGGACCTGCGCGCCCTGCTCAGCCGGCGCGGCCCGCTGGCACCCGACGAGTGCGCCCGCGCCGGCCTCGCGGTCCTCGACGCCCTGACCGCGGGGCACGAGCGGGGCATCATGCACCGGGACGTGAAGCCCGCCAACATCCTGCTGGCGCCGGACCGTTCGGGCAGCCCGGGTTCCCGGATCCTGCTCACCGACTACGGCATCTCGGTGCAGCCGGACTCGCAGGAGACCCGGTGGACGAGGACGTCCGTCCTCGTGGGCACCCCCGGCTATCTGGCGCCGGAGCGCGCGACGGGCGGACCGCCGACCGCCGCGGCGGACCTGTTCTCGCTGGGCTGCACCCTGTACTTCGCAGTGGAGGGCTTCGGCCCCTTCGACCGCGACTCCAACCTCGCCGCACTCACCGCCGTGGTCCTGGAGGAGCCCCGGCCCCCGCTGCGGGCCGGAGCTCTGCAGCCGCTCATCGAGGGCCTGCTCGTCAAGAACCCCGCACACCGGCTCTCCGCGGAGGACACGGCGGCGGCCCTGGCCCGGATCATCACGCCCGATCCGCACCCGCCGACCCACCTCGACACCGGCTCACAGCCCCACTGGGCGGGGCTCGACACCTCCGACCCGCCCCCGGGTCCGGAGCCCCCGGGCCGGGGATTCGGTCCCCCGGTCGCCTACACACCCACCAGCCCGGACTACGGAGGCTCCACGCGGAGCGCGCCCTGGGCGAACGGGTTCGGCACGCCCGGCGCACTCCCGCCCCAGGGATACGGTCCGCCGACGCCGGGCACGCCCCCGGGCGCCGGCTTCGGCCCGCCCTGGAGCGGAGAGCTGCCCCGGCCGGCCCCGACTCCCCCACCGCACCGGCGTAAACGCCCGCGGGCCCTGCAGGCACTGGCGGCGGCCGTCGTGGCGCTGGGCCTCACCTTCGGCGGGGTCTGGTACGCGATGGCGAACAAGACCGAGTTGCCGTACGGCTCCCAGATCGGGCTCTCGAAGCCGCTCAAGGAGCGCGACTGCGTGGTCGTCGATTTCTGGTCCGGCGGCGCCCATCTCAGCGGTACACCGCGGTTGAAGACGTACACGACATGCGATCAGGAGGTACCCGACGGGCAGGTGATGGCCCTGTTCGAGGCCGACTCGCGTGAGCAGGCTCTGCGGGACGGCCAGGCCAGCTGCGACGGCCTCACCGAAGTCACCCGGGAAAAGCTCGCGGAGAACGTGAAGAGCCTCCCCGTCATACCGTCGAGCAAGCACTTCGACGCCCTCGGAGGCAAGGTCGCATGCCTGCTCATCGGTAAGCACGGCCCGGTGTACGGCCATCTCGGACCCTTCCGCTCGTACGGGACTGCCTTCGTCGACCCCGCCCAGATGCAGAAGGACGACTGCCTCGGGAATCGGGGCGGCGACGGTCAGACGATCACCCACTACAAACTGGTCGCCTGCGACAAGGAGCACCAGGAGAAAGTCGTCGAGATCACGCACCTGACCAGCGAGGTTCCCGACGCGGAAGCCAACGCCAAGGCGGACGAACAGTGCGAGAAGGATGCTCCGGTGTCGCGGTTCACCTCGGATGACCAGGTGTACAGGACTCATGGCATCCGCAGTGGCGGTTTGTGGGAAAAGGGGTATTACCTAGTGGTATGCACCATTGAGCGCATGGACAAGGGCACCATAGTGGGCGACCTCTGAGCCGCCCGGCTCTGGCGATGAGCGACAAGTCGGGCGAGTATGGCTCAAGGCCATGGCTCGCGCGGCGGGCCCGCCCGGAGGAGGGTGTTGCGATGCCCGGTTCTACGAAGACGATGGGGGTACTCACCGTCGGAGGCCTTGTGATGGTCACGGCCTACACGGTGGCGCTCGGCAGCAGCGGCTGGCTGTGGTTCGGCTGGGTCGTGCTCGGACTCATCACGCTGGCGATGGTGGTGTCGCGCAACCCCTGACGCATGCCAGGACTCAACTCATGACTCGGCTCATGACTCGACCCGCGGCCCATCCCGCGACTCGTTCCCCGGACGTTCTGTCCGGGGTTCTCAATCCCGGGGCAGTCGCCCCGCCGAGTGGACGCCCGGCTGGTATTTCGGCAGCCGGGCGGTGATCTTCATACCCGCGCCGAGGGCCGTCTCGATGACGAGGCCGTAGTCGTCCCCGTAGACCTGCCGCAGCCGGTCGTCGACGTTCGACAGCCCGATGCCGCCGGAGGGACTGACCTCGCCGGCCAGGATGCGGCGCAGCCGGCCGGGGTCCATGCCGGGGCCGTCGTCCTCGATGACGACGAGTGCCTCCGCCCCCGCGTCCTGCGCGGTGATGCTGATGTGGCTCTTGTCGACCTTGCCGGTGCCGCCTTCCAGGCCGTGTTTCACCGCGTTCTCGACGAGCGGCTGCAGACAGAGGAAGGGCAGGGTCACCGGGAGTACTTCGGGGGCGATCTGCAGGGTGACCGAGAGCCGGTCGCCGAAGCGGGCCCTGACCAGTGTCAAGTAGTGGTCGATGGCGTGCAGTTCGTCGGCGAGGGTGGTGAAGTCGCCGTGTCTGCGGAACGAGTAGCGGGTGAAGTCGGCGAATTCAAGGAGGAGTTCGCGGGCCCGCTCCGGGTCGGTGCGGACGAACGAGGCGATGACGGCGAGCGAGTTGAAGATGAAGTGCGGTGATATCTGGGCCCGCAGGGCCTTGATCTCGGCCTCGATCAGCCGGGTACGGGACTGGTCGAGGTCGGCGAGTTCCAGCTGGACCGAGACCCAGCGGGCGACCTCGCCGGTGGCCCGGACGAGCACGGCGGACTCGCGGGGCGCGCAGGCGACGAGCGCCCCGTACACCCGGTCGTCGACGGTGAGCGGGGCGACGACGGCCCAGCGCAGCGGGCAGTACGGCTCGTCGCAGGCGAGCCGGAAGGCCTCGCCGCGGCCGGTCTCCAGCACTCCGCCGAGCCGCTCCATGATCTGGTCCCGGTGGTGTTCGCCGACGCCCTCCCAGGCGAGGACCGTGTCCTGGTCGGTGAGGCAGAGGGCGTCGGTGCCGAGCAGGGTGCGCAGCCGCCGCGCGGACTTGCGGGCCGTCTCCCCGGTCAGGCCCGCGCGCAGCGGGGGCGCGGCGAGTGACGCGGTGTGCAGGGTCTCGAAGGTGGCGTGTTCGACAGGGGTGCCGAGGCCGCCGAGGCTGGGCGGACGGGCGGTGCGCCGGCCGAGCCAGAATCCGGCCGCCAGCAGCGGGAGTACGGCCACCAGGAGCCCGGCCAGGAAACCGCTCATGCCTTGACCTCCGCACGTACCTGCCCACCGGACAGTTCCTCGGGCAGATGGAACCGGGCGAGGATGGCCGCGGTCCCCGCCGGCACCCGCCCGGGCGTCGCCAGCGACACCAGCACCATGGTGAGGAAGCCGAGCGGCACCGACCAGAGCGCGGGCCAGGCGAGGAGCGCGTGCAGTGCCCCCTTGCCGGGGAACCCTGCCATGGTCGCCGCGACCGCGAGCAGTGCCGAGCCGCCGCCGACCAGCATGCCTGCCGCCGCGCCGGGCGGGGTGAGCCGCCGCCACCAGATGCCGAGGACGAGCAGCGGGCAGAACGACGACGCGGACACCGCGAAGGCGAGCCCGACGGCGTCGGCGACCGGCAGTCCGCCCACGAGCATGCTCGCCGCGAGCGGCACGATCATCGCGAGGACCGTGCCGAGCCGGAAGTGCCGTACGCCGCGCGAGGGCAGCACGTCCTGGGTGAGTACGCCTGCCACCGCCATGGTCAGCCCCGACGCGGTGGACAGGAACGCGGCGAAGGCCCCGCCCGCCACCAGCGCGCCCAGCAGGTCCCCGCCGAGCCCGCCGATCACCCGGTCGGGCAGCAGCAGCACGGCGGCGTCCGCGTCCCCTGTGAGGGTCAGCTCGGGGGCGTACAGGCGCCCCAGCGCGCCGTAGACGGGCGGTAGCAGATAGAACGCGCCGATCAGGCCGAGCACGGCGACGGTGGTGCGGCGGGCGGCGACGCCGTGCGGGCTGGTGTAGAAGCGGACGACGACGTGCGGCAGACCCATAGTGCCGAGGAAGGTGGCCAGGATCAGCCCGTACGTGGCGTACAGCGGGCGTTCCTCGCGGCCCGCGGCGAGCGAGGTGGACATGCCGCCGTTGGTGCCGCGGTCGGCGACGGGGACCTGGTCTCCCTTGGCGAAGGCCAGCCGGGTGCCCTGCTCGATGTGATGAGTGCCTGCGGGGAGCCGGAGCCGTTCCTCCTCGTACCGCCTGCCGTCGACCGTGCCGTCCGCGGTGACGCTCAGCGGCCGGGTGAGCTTCAGGTCGAGGCCGGCGTCGACACGTACGACCCGGTGCTCGCGGAACGTGGCGGGTTCGTCGAAGGCGTGGCGCGGCGCTCCGTCGTCCTGCCAGGCGAGGACCAGGAAGAGCGCGGGGACGAGCAGGGCGGTGAGCTTGAGCCAGTACTGGAAGGCCTGCACGAAGGTGATGCTGCGCATGCCGCCGGCGGCGACGGTCGCGACCACGACGACGGCGACGATGACTCCGCCGAGCGACTTGGAGGCTCCGGTCAGCACGTTCAACGTCAGCCCGGCGCCCTGGAGCTGGGGCAGGAGGTACAGCCAGCCGACCCCGACGACGAAGGCCCCGGCCAGCCGCCGTACGGCCTGCGAGGCGAGCCGGGCCTCGGCGAAGTCGGGCAGAGTGTAGGCGCCGGAGCGGCGCAGCGGGGCCGCCACGAAGATCAACAGGACCAGGTATCCCGCGGTGTAGCCGACCGGGTACCAGAGCATGTCGGGGCCCTGGACGAGGACGAGTCCCGCGATGCCCAGGAAGGAGGCGGCGGAGAGGTACTCGCCGCTGATGGCGGCCGCGTTCAGCCGGGGTCCGACGGTGCGCGAGGCCACGTAGAAGTCTGAGGTGGTGCGGGAGATGCGCAGGCCGAAGGCGCCGACGAAGACGGTGGCGACGACGACGAGGGCTACCGCCGGGACGGCGTAGTTCTCGTTCACGGGCTGCTCTCGTTCACGGGCTGTTCTCGCTCACGGGCTGTTCTCGCTCACGGATTCAGCGGTCTTCGACGAGGCGGACGAAGTCCTTCTCGTTGCGGTCGGCGCGGCGTACGTACCAGCGGGCGAGCAGCACCAGCGGCGGATAGACGCAGAAGCCGAGCACGATCCACTCCAGGCGCGAGCTGTCGTTCATCGTGGCGAACACCAGCGGCAGCGGGCCCACCAGCAGGACGAGTACGGCGAACACGGTGAGGGCGGCACGCAGCTGGCTGCGCATGAGTGAGCGGACGTAGGTGTGGCCGAGTGTGGTCTGCTCGTCGATCTCGGTGCGCGGCCGGTAGCCGCTCTGCCGGCGGATGCGGCGCGGCGGGCCGGTGACGACGACACGGCGTTCGGTCGGGTCCTGGGGCACTCCGGCTCCTCAGCTCGCGGTCCGGCGCATCAGCAGGTCGCGCAGCTCTCGTGCGTGACGGCGGCTGACCTGCAGTTCGACGGAGTCGACCAGGACGCTCACGGTGCCGGCGTCGAGGCGGAGTTCGCTGATGTGGCCGAGGGCCACGAGATGGCGGCGGTGGATGCGGACGAAGCCGCGGGCACGCCAGCGTTCTTCGAGGGTGGAGAGCGGTATGCGGACGAGGTGGCTGCCCTGGGCGGTGTGCAGTCGCGCGTAGTCGCCCTGGGCCTCGACGTGGGTGATGTCCTCGACGGCCACGAAACGGGTGACTCCGCCCAGCTCGACGGATATGTGATCCGGGTCGGGCTCGTGCACGGGTATCAGCGGAGCCGCGTCCATCTGCTCGACGGCCCGCCGGACGGCCTCGGCGAGCCGCTCCCGCCGTACCGGTTTGAGCACGTAGTCGACGGCCTTGAGGTCGAAGGCCTGCACCGCGAAACCCTCGTGGGCTGTGACGAACACGACGAGCGGCGGCTTGGCGAAACCGGCGAGCAGCCGCGCCATGTCAAGACCGTCGAGCCCAGGCATGTGGATGTCGAGGAAGACGACGTCGATCCCCTGGTCGCCGCCGGGGCCGCTCTCCAGCGCGCGGTTGATCCGGCGCAGCGCCGCCGTGGCGTCGCTCGCGCCTTCGACGCTGCTCACCCGCGGGTCGGCGTTCAGTAGGTAGAGCAGCTCTTCGAGGGAGGGCGGTTCGTCATCGACGGCGAGGACTCGGAGCATGAAGGTGCAGTCTAGGAGTAATTCGTACGCCTGCACATGCGGAGGGCCCGGACGTCGCCGCTGGATACAGTGCCCGCATGACGACCAAGTCCGCGCCCTTCGACGATCTCGACCGCAAGATCGTCACGGCTCTGATGGCGAATGCCCGGACCAGCTTCGCCGAGATCGGGGCGGCGATCGGGCTGTCGTCCACCGCGGTCAAGCGCCGGGTCGACCGGATGCGCGAGACAGGGGTGATCACCGGGTTCTCGGCGACGGTGGAACCGGCCGCGCTCGGCTGGCGTACGGAGGCGTACGTGGAGGTGTACTGCGAGGGCGCGGCCCCGCCCCGGCGGCTCGCGGAGGTGGTGCGCAACCATCCGGAGATCACCGCCGCGATGACGGTGACCGGCGGCGCGGACGCGCTGCTGCATGTCCGCGCCCGGGACGTGGAGCACTTCGAGGAGGTGCTCGAACGGATCCGGGTGGAACCGTTCATCCGGAAGACGATCAGTTTCATGGTCCTGTCGCATCTGCTGCCGGAGAGCCCGGAGGCGGGCGCGAGCCAGCCGGCTCCTGAGCCGACGGGGTGAACAAGCCCCGCGGAGCGGGCCCTTCCAGTTCGAACACCTTCGAATGCGCACTGATCCTGCGCCGAAGTGCTCCAAGACGCAGCATCCCTGCGGCGGCGCGCAACGCCTGATCCTTGTCTGCACTTGCCCCCGTTTTCTACCGTTGAGGCAACCCCAGCCGACACCGCAGGAAAGCGGAGGAACCCCTCTGTGCCCGACAGCCGTGTGCCGCGCCCCCGGCGCTTCCTTGTCTGCGACCCCAGACATTTCGCCGTGCAGTACGTGATCAATCCCTGGATGCAGCCCGACACACAAGTCGACGTCGATCTCGCCCGTGGCCAGTGGGAGGCGCTGATCCGCGCCTATCGCGCCCACGGCCACACCGTGGACACCGTGGAACCGGTGGCCGATCTCCCGGACATGGTGTTCGCGGCGAACTCCGCGCTCGTCCTGGCGGGCCGGGTCTTCGGCTCGTACTTCCACGCCCCGCAGCGCCGCCCCGAATCCACCGCGTACGAGACGTGGTTCAAGACGGCCGGTTTCGACGTCTACCGGCCCGAGTCGGTGTGCGAGGGCGAGGGCGATCTGATCCCGGCGGGCCGGTATGTGCTGGCCGGCACCGGGTTCCGTACGACCCGCGAGGCCCATCGTGAGGTGCAGGAGTTCTTCGGCGTCCCGGTGATCAGTCTCCAGCTGGTGGACCCGCGCTTCTACCACCTGGACACCGCGCTGTTCGTGCTCGACGACAGCAATATCGCGTACTACCCGGAGGCGTTCTCACCCGGCAGCCGCGAGGTGCTCGCCCGGCTCTTCCCGGACGCGGTGCTCGCCACCCTCGAGGACGCGATGGCGTTCGGGCTGAACTCCGTCTCGGACGGCCGTCATGTCTTCATCTCGCCGCGGGCCGAGGCGCTCGCGGTCGAGCTCACCCGCCACGGTTACGTTCCCGTCCCCGTCGACCTGTCGGAGTTCCAGAAGGCCGGCGGCGGCATCAAGTGCTGCACTCAGGAGATTCGCTCATGACCATCGCGCCAAGCCGTACCTCCGCAGCCCGTTCGTCCGCAGAGCAGGGGCGGTCGTCCGCCGAGCTGATCCGCGCCGAGGAGCCCGTTCTCGCGCACAACTACCACCCGCTGCCCGTGGTCGTCGCGCGCGCCGAGGGCACCTGGGTCGAGGACGTCGAGGGCCGCCGCTACCTCGACATGCTGGCCGGCTACTCGGCCCTGAACTTCGGTCACCGCCATCCGGCCCTGATCGAGGCCGCGCACCGCCAGCTCGACCAGCTGACACTCACCTCGCGCGCCTTCCACAACGACCGACTCGCCCAATTCGCCGAGTCCCTGGCCGAGTTGACGGGCCTGGACATGGTCCTGCCGATGAATACGGGCGCCGAGGCCGTGGAGAGCGCCATCAAGGTGGCCCGCAAATGGGCGTACGAGGTGAAGGGCGTCGCACCGGACCAGGCAACCATCGTCGTGGCCGCCGACAACTTCCACGGCCGTACGACGACCATCGTCAGCTTCTCCACCGACGAGAGCGCCCGCGCCGGCTTCGGGCCGTTCACGCCGGGCTTCCGCGTGGTCCCGTACAACGACCTCGCCGCGCTCGAAGCGGCGGTCGACGAGACGACGGCGGCCGTGCTGATCGAGCCGATCCAGGGCGAGGCGGGCGTCGTCATCCCGGACGACGGCTATCTGCGCGGCGTCCGCGAACTGACCCGGCGGGCCGGGTGCCTGTTCGTCGCTGACGAGATCCAGTCGGGCCTCGGGCGGACAGGCCGCACGCTGGCCGTCGAGCACGAGGCGGTCGTCCCGGACATGCTGCTGCTCGGCAAGGCGCTCGGCGGCGGCATCGTCCCGGTCTCCGCGGTCGTCGCGCGGCGCGAGGTGCTCCAGGTGCTGCGGCCTGGCGAGCACGGGTCGACGTTCGGCGGCAACCCGCTGTCCGCCGCGGTCGGCCAGGCCGTCGTGGAGCTGCTGGAGACCGGTGAGTTCCAGCGCAGGGCCGAGGAGCTGGGCGTGGTGCTGCGGGACGGTCTGACGGCTCTCGTCGGAAAGGGCGTACAGGGCTTCCGGGCCCGCGGCCTGTGGGCCGGCGTCGACATCGACCCCACCCTCGGCACGGGCCGCGAGATCAGTGAGCGCCTCATGCACGAGGGAGTACTGGTCAAGGACACCCACGGCTCAACAATCCGCCTCGCCCCACCCCTGACCATCACGGAAGAGGAACTCCGAACGGCCCTCGCCTCCCTGGAGAAGGTACTGACGGACACAGGCGCCCCGTAAGGGGCGCGGGGAACTGCGCGCCCAGCCCCCACCGGCCCGCACTCGACGGACGGTCCGGGGGCTGGGGCCTGGGGGGCCTGGGGCGCCGACCGCGCCGCGCTTGACGTCCCGCCTGAGCTGCGCCTTCGCCAGTGCGATCTCGTCGTGCACCAGTGCGGACATCTCGGTCGTCGCCGAG
>NZ_JBFAHW010000195.1:0-12073 GCF_040654355.1 Streptomyces sp. NPDC050704
ATGCTCGTGGTCGGCGACGGCGCGATGGGCCTGTGGAGGGCGCTGGCGGAGGTGTTTCCGCAGGCCAGGCACCAGAGGTGTTGGGTTCACAAAACAAGGAACGTCTCGAACGCGCTGCCGAAGTCCGCGCAGCCCGGCGCGAAGAAAGCTCTGCAGGAGATCTACAACGCCGAGGACCGTGCGCACGCCGAGAAGGCGGTCACCGCGTTCGAGAAGGCATACGGGGCGAAGTTTCCCAAGGCCGTCAAGAAGATCACCGGCGAGGTCGACGAGCTGCTGGCGTTCTACGACTTTCCCGCCGAGCACTGGATCCACTTGCGTACGACGAATCCGATCGAGTCGACCTTCTCTACCGTCAAGCTCCGCACCAAGGTCACCCGCGGCGCCGGCAGCCCGGCCGCGGCCCTCGCGATGGTCTTCAAACTCGTTGAGTCCGCCCAGGCCCGCTGGCGCGCGATCACCGCACCCCACCTCGTTGCCCTCGTCCGCGCCGGGGCCCGCTTCGAAGGCGGTCACCTGGCCGAACGCCGCGAAGAGATCGCCGTATGAACCAGCCGCCCACCCTGGCGGCGTCGCTTCCAACGCCCGGCAAGGTGATCGTCCTCACCGGCCCGCCCGGCGCGGGAAAGAACACAGTGCGCGTTTGCCGGCCGACCGGCTGTCGCCGAGCGTCCACCTGCACTCCGACGACTACCCAGGCTCCGATCCGATCCCTGGGCACCTGGGACGGCAACTGCCCACCCGTGCGTTCACATGCGGTCAGGCTCGGCGTTTCCACGACGGGGCGCGGCCCGCCAGTCCCAGAGCGCGGTCAAACAGCGGCGCAGTCGTAGGCACGCTGGCTTCGGGGCCGAATACCCTGTACTGCCTGGCCATCTCGGCCTTGCCGGCGATGTCCTCGTACAGCGCCGCCGCGAGTTCCTCATCCACGTTCAGCTTCTGCCCGGTCGCCACCGCCAGGTCCCAGCCGTGCAACAGCCACTCGCCCAGTACGATCCCACCGATGAAGTGGGCCGGCATCCGCCCGCTCCCAGTCAGCGCCGTCTCGCCGACCCATGCCTGCGGATCGCTCCAGACGGCGGCGGTCGCCGCGGACCGGGCGGCATACACCTCGACCCAATCCGGCTCCGCGGTGAAAACATGCCCCTCCGCCACCTCATCCGGCCGGGCTTGTGGAGACTGCTTCAGTCCCGCGGCCTGCCCCCGCAGGCCGGTAAAGAAGATCAGGTGATTCACCAGTGCCCCGACCTTCATCTCCGGGCAGGGTGTGCTTCCGCCGAACTCGTCCGGCCCGATCCCGCGCACGATGTCCACCGCCGCTTCCGAGGCCCGGGCCATCACCGTTCTCGTTTCCATGCCATCCCTTCCCCGCTTCCCAGCAGTCACGGTAGACAGGACGACGATGACGGGTATTGAACAAACGCGACAGCGTGCCATCCTCGACCCGCACACCGCGGCTGAGCGGTTCCGGCTCGACCACGCGCCGGCTCCCGCCGATTTGACCCCATTCGTGGACGGTTGCTGGATCCTCCACTGGGATCTGGCCGAACCACACCGGCAGCAAGTCCTCACCTACCCGGTGGTCCACCTGACCTTTACCACCGGCGGGCAGGCCCAGATCACAGGCATCGTCAGCGACACGTTCACCCGAGAGATCTCTGGCGCCGGCCGGGTACTTGGCCTGCGATTCCGACCCGGTGGCTTCCGCCCGTTCCTCACCGCCACGGTGTCCACCCTTACCGACCGAGTCCTGGACATCGAAGAGATCTTCGGCCCGGCGGCGCGGGCAGCAGCAGACGCCATCATCGCCGAACCCTTCGTGCCCACCGCGCTAGAACTGGCAGCCGCGCTCGTGCGCGGCTTCGGGCCCACTCCTGACCCTGCCATCGACAAAGCCGCCAGGCTTGTCGAAACGATCAGCACCGACCCTTCTGTTCTACGGGTGTCCCAGCTCACCGCGATCGCCGACATGAGCGCACGCCAGCTGCAGCGACTGTTCGCCGAGTACGTCGGCATCGGACCCAAGTGGGTGATCCGGCGAGCCCGCATTCAGGAAGCCGCCGCACGCGTGGCCACGGACCCGCAGGACTGGTCCGCTCTCGCTGCCGAACTCGGCTACGCCGATCAAGCACACTTCACCCGCGACTTCACCGCATCCATAGGTACCTCCCCGGCGCAGTACGCGAGTTCGGCACGACGCCGGAACGACTTCAGGCCGACGCGGCATGAGTAATTTCAACCGATCCACAAGTCTTGACAATTACCCCCCGGAGGGGTGCGACTACCGTTCGTACGACGGACCGGGCTCGATCTTCATTTCGTGGAAGGGGGATCCGAAGCCGCTCGGCGATGGAAGGACACTCGGCCTCCAGACTGCCAAGGACGGGTGGTGGGTCGGCGGCGACCGCTCAAGCGTCTATCTGCCAGGGGCCGATGCAGGTGACAGTGCCTGGGTGGAGATCGCGCACGGGGACAAGCCCGGAGAGGACGATCACGGCGCAGAGTGCGGCACCACCTCGGAGCGTGCGCCGGACAGGTACGTCCCTTCACCGATCACCGATCCGCGCCACGGCATCCAGACCAAGTGGTACTGGCACAGCAGTGACACAGTGACCGACCGCTGGATGCGCGCCTGCGCGGATGTGGGGTCCGGGACGGAGTACACCTCCTGGTACTCGGACCACTGACGGGACCCACGTGAAACCGAGGGGAGCGCCGGCAGACCCTGAGGGTGCTCGATCGAGCACCGTTCATCGACGTGCCCGGCGCCCGCAGTTGGCAGGCGTGCGTGCATCTGCGGCCGCACCTTCACTACCCGGGCCGGGGGCGAGCCTCGCAACGCTTGAGTACTGCGACGGCTTCTACAACAGTCGGCACATCCGAGTCACTCCTGACCAGCATCTGGCCGTCGAGCGGGTCGCCGGGTCACTAGGCCGCCGGGCGCTGGAACACCTCCCCGGCGGTGGTGAGTGTCATATACGCGATCCGGGGCAAGCGCCGCGGCCCAGCCTTCGTGCCGTTCGCGTCGCCGTACTGGCTATGCACCGGCGCGGGCCAGCGTCTCCAGGGGGCCGACCAGGATCTCGGAGAAGGCGAGCTCGGCGGCTCCGATGAGCACCGCGTCGTCGCCGAGTTCCCCCACTCGCAGCCGCAGGTTCTCGCGGGAGGCTGTGAGGGCAAGGCGGTTGATACGGCTGCGGATCTGGGCGGCCGAGCCGAGGAACACCTCGCGGAGCGTCCCGCCGAAGATGACCGTGCGCGGGTTGAACACATTGACCAGGTTGGCGACGCCGATGCCGAGCCAGTCGCCGACGTCGTGCAGGGCGGCGCGGGCGGTGATGTCGCCCCGGTCGGCTGCCTCAACGACGGCGCGTACGGCTTCCCGGCCGGTGGCCGACGGGTCGCGCTGCGCGGTCTCCAGCAGGGCGCGCTCGCCCGCCTCGGCTTCCAGGCAGCCGCGCGCCCCACAGCCGCAGGGCCTGCCATTTCGCGGGTTGACGACCATGTGCCCGATCTCGCCGCCGTATCCGCAGTCACCGCCCAGCAGTTGGCCACCGGTGATGACACCGCCGCCGATGCCGATGTCGCCATGCAGGTACACGAGGTCCTGGCAGCCGGTCCCGGCACCGCGCAGGTGCTCCGCGAGCGCACCGAGACTGGCCTCGTTGCCCACCGAGACGGGAAGGCCGAGGCCCAGCCGGCGCATGAGATCCTCGCCGAACTCCTCGTCCTCCCAGCCGAGGTGGGGGGCGGCGCGGACGAGGCCGTCGGGTCGGCGCACCATCCCGCGGACGGCGGCGGCCACGCCGACGCAGTAGGTGCCGAGCGGTGCCGTGCCCACCATGTCCAGCGCGGAGCCGGCGAGGACCTCGGCCACCTTGCCGGCGTCGCGATGGCCGGGAAGTACGGGGATCTCCCGGTGGTCGAGGAAGACCCCGCCCAGGCCGATGCGCGCGGCGGCCAGCCGGTCCACGCCCACGTCGAAGGCGAGGACGTACACGCGGTCGGACTCGGGCCGTACGACCAGGGACGGCCGGCCGGCCCTGCCGGTGTCACGGGGCAGTTCCTCACGGACCAGGCCGGCTGAGGCCAGTTCGCTGACCAGCCCCAGGATGGTGCTGCGATTGAGTCCCATGCGCTCGGCCAGGACCGCCCGCGAGGTGGAGCCGCCGATGTGTACGTGACGGAGCAGGGTGCCGAGGTTGTGCCGGCGAATCTCCTCCTGCGAGGGACCGGCTTTCATGGAGCCCCAGACCTCATCGTTGTACGGCCCGGCGACGGGACAGCGCATCCACGCCTGCGGCCACCAGCAGAACCGAACCCGTGACAGCGTACTTGACCCCTGAGCTGTACCCCATCAGGCCCATGCCGTTCTGGATGACCGCGACCACCATGCCGCCGAGCACCGCGTCAACGACCCGGCCCCGCCCGCCGAACAGGCTGGTCCCGCCGATCACGGCGGCGCCGACCGCCAGCAGCAGCACGTTGCTGCCGCCGGTGTTGGGGTCGACCGAGTTGCCCCGGGACGCGGCGATGATGCCGCCGACCGCGGCCAGGGACGAGCAGATGACGAACGCGGAGATCCGGATGGCCGCCACGTTGATGCCGGCCCGGCGCGCCGCCTCGGCGTTACCGCCCACCGCGTAGATGTGCAGGCCGAACGAGGTGCGCTGGAGCAGGAACGTACCGGCGACGAGCAGGACGGCGATGACCGGCACCACGATCGGCACGCCCTTGAGCGAGTCGACGATGACGTTGCGGCTGCGCTCCTGGTTGAGCAGGTGGACGGCGATCGCACCCAGCACCGCCAGGCCGCCGATCCTGACTGCGAGCAGGGAGAGCGGAGCGGGGGCGAGCGCGCGCTGCCGGCGATTGCGGTTCTTCCGGAGCTGGATCGCCGCGTACACCCCGACACTGACGGCGAGCAGTACCCAACCCAGCGCGGGGGAGAGGTTGTTGTTGGCGACGGCCAGGATCGTCTGGTCCCGGATGGAGATGTTGGTGCCTTCCTTCAGCAGCATCAGCACGATGCCCTGGAATCCGAGGAAGGCGGCCAGGGTGACCACGAAGGAGGGGATGCCGACCTTCGCCACCAGTACGCCGAGCAGCAGGCCGATGACCGAGCCCGTGAGAATCGCGGCGCCGGCCGCGCCGTACCAGGGCCATCCGTGGTCGGTGAGCAGGATGGCCAGGACAGCGGCGCAGACCCCGCTGGCGTACCCCGCGGACAGGTCGATCTCGCCGAGGAGGAGGACGAAGACCAGGCCCATGGCGATGGCGATGCTGCCCGCGCCCTGGGTCAGCAGGTTGGCGAAGTTCAGCTCGGACAGGAAGACCGGGCGCAGGGCGGCGAAGAACACGCACAGGACGACCAGGCCGAGTACGGCGGGGAGTGCGCCCAATTCGCCGCCCCGCACCCGTTCGACGTAGTTCCGGGCGACCGAGCGCAGACTCGCGGCACCGGCCGCTCCGTTCTTCTTCGGCGTACCGGGACCGCGCGGCAGCTCCGGCTTCTCGGGGGCGACTGCGGCGGTCATGCGGTGACTCCGTTGCTGTGGGCGAGGCCGAGGTCCCCGCTGCGGCCTGAGGTGATGAGTTCGACGACCTGGGAGTACGTCACGTCCGACGTGCTGACCTGGGCGGCCGTCCGGCCCAGGTAGAGGGCGGCGATCCGGTCGGACACCGCGAAGACGTCGTTCATGTTGTGCGAGATCAGGACCACGGCGAGACCGTTGTCGGCCAGCCGCCGGACCAGTTCGAGGACCTGTGCCGTCTGCGCGACACCGAGCGCGGCGGTCGGCTCGTCCAGGATGACGACCTTGCTGTTCCACAGCACGGCCTTGGCGATGGCCACGGTCTGCCGCTGGCCGCCGGAGAGACTGGAGACCTGCTGGCGGATGGACTTGACGGTGCGGACCGAAAGACCTTCGAGGGTCTGGGCGGCCATCTCCTCCATCGTCGCGTCGTCCAGGACGAGTCCCCGGCGCTTCTCGCGGCCGAGGAACATGTTCTGCACGATGTCGAGGTTGTCGCAGAGCGCCAGGTCCTGGTACACGATCTCGACGCCCAGGGCCGCCGCCTCGCGCGGGCTGTGCACCTGGACCCGCTCACCTTCGAACCAGTACTCGCCGCCGTCGAACGGGTGGATCCCTCCGATGCACTTGACCAAGGTGGACTTGCCCGCGCCGTTGTCTCCGACGAGGGCGGTCACCTCCCCCAGGTGGACGTCGAAGGACACGTCGTGCAGTACCTGCACGGCGCCGAAGCTCTTGTCGATCCCGCGCAGTCGAAGGATCGGGGTCGCTGTCATGGAAGACGGCTCCTTACGGTCGTGAGGTCGCGGGTCCCGGGGAGGCGGGGCCCCGGGCCCGCGGTCGGGCCGGCCGGACCAGAGGTAACAGTCCGGTCGGCCGGTCGGGGCTAGTTGATGCCGGCCTCGGTGCACAGGGCGGCGTACTTGCCCGTGCACAGCTCTGCCTTGGTGACGAAGCCGTCGTCCACGACGTCCTTGACGTTGTCCTTGTAGATGGCCACCGGCGTCTCCAGCACGGACGGGACCTTGCGCTTGCCCTCGGGGTCCTCGACGGTCGCGTTCGTCTCGCCCTTCTCGCCCTTGGCGAGGGAGATGGCGAGCCTGGCCGTGGCGTCGGCCTCCTTCTTGACCGCCTTGTAGACGGTCATGCACTGGTCGCCCGCGAGGATGTTCTGCAGGCCCTGGACGGTGGCGTCCTGGCCGGTGACCGGGACTTCGCCGTTGCGGTTCTGCTTGCGCAGGACGGCGATGGCCGCGTTGCCGAGACCGTCGTTGGCGGCGAGCACGCCGCCGATCTTGGGCTCGCTGGTGAGCATCTGCTCGAAGATGGTGCCGGCCTGGGCGTTGTCCCAGTCCGGGACGGACTGGTTCGGGCCCTTCACGTAGTCGCCCGACGTGTACTTCGGGTCGAGGACGCCGTTGTAGCCCTCGGCGAAGAGAGTGGCGTTGTTGTCCGTCGGGGAGCCGTTGAGCGTGGCGACGATGGGCTTCTTGGCCTTCATGTCGCTCAGGCACTTGCTGAGGCCCTCGCCCTGCAGCTTGCCGACCGCGGTGTTGTCGAAGCTCACGTAGTACTGGGCGGAGCCTCCGAGGGTGAGCCGGTCGTAGTCGATCGTGGCGACGCCCTGCGCCTTGGCCTTGTCCAGAACCGCCTTACCCGTGCCGCTGTCCAGGTTCACGATGACCAGGACGTTGACGCCGCTGGTGATCATCTGGTCCGCGATGGTCTGGAACTCCTGCTTGTCGCCCTGCGCGTTCTGGATGTCGTACTCGACGCCCGCCGCCTTGAACGCCTCGGAGAGGTACTTGCGGTCCGCGGTCTCCCAGCGGGCCGAGGACTTGCTGTCCGGGAGGATCACACCGATCTTCGGCTTGGCGTCGGAGCCGGAGTCACTGCCGCTCGACGAGTCGTCGCCACAGGCGGTGAGCGAGCTGGCCAGCGCCACCGAGGCGGCGGTAAGGAGGAGTCCCTTGCGCATGGGCAGGGTCCTTTCTGGTGTTACGGCCGGACGACCGGACGTACGAGGGTGGTGAGAAGGAAGGCGAGAAGCGCGCTCTCGGGGGAATTGCCGGGTGTCGGGTGATCCGCCCGGCTGAATGTTGTGAGCGGGAACTTACGGCGCTCCGGAACCCGTGCGCCAGAGTGCGGGAGGCGCTATTTGTCATCCGCCATAACAATTAGGTGACGCTGTCGCAATGCGGCGACCTCGCTGCCGCCTGTGCGCCATGAATCCGAAGAGAGCATGAGGCCGTGCGATGGTCGGCCGTGCGGTGGCCCATAGGGCCGCGTGGCGCGGGGTGTCCGCGCCGACTTGGGGTCAAGGGGGCGCAGGTTCAAATCCTGTCGTCCCGACCAGCTTTGATGCAGGTCGGAAGTGGTCGTGTCCCTTGCTGTGGTGTTGGGGATCAACTGGCGGGCGTGTTCGGAGTGTTGGGCAGCGCCGGGGCGCTTTCGCGTTAGATCTCGCCCATGCTGTCTTCGGGGAGGTAGCGGCGGGGGAAGGCGATCCATTCGTCGTGCTCTACCTTCCTTCCTGGGTTAGCCCCAGCCATTCGTGGGGTTGTGGTGCCCAGGGGAGCTGGGTGTGGCTGTCGTCGTGCTGCCGGTTGTGGCTCGAGATGCTTGGCCGCCCGGATCCCCACGACGACTCGGCCGCCGATACGAAAATCCCTCGTCGGTGCAGGTCAGCCCATCTCATGGGGATCCCTCGGGTTGGAGGCTGACCTGGAAGCCGAGGTGGTTGAGCTGACTGACGAGGCGACGGGTGGCGCGGGTTTTGCCGGTGCGTTCGAGGAAGTAGTCGCCGCCGAGGTCGGCGTACTCCTTGTCGTGGGTGAACATGTGCCAGATCGAGACGATGATCGAGTGCTGCAGGGCGACCAGGGCCCGGCGACGGCCGCGGTGGCCGACCAGGCGTCGGTAACGGGCCGCGAGACAGGTGTCCTTGGTCCGGCAGGCCGAGATCGCAGCCTGGCCGAGTACCCCCTTGAGCCACGGGTCGCCGGGCCGGGTCTTGCCGGATGGGCTCTTGCCCGCGGACTCGTAGTTGCCCGGACACGGTCCCGCCCAGGACGCCAGGTGGCCGGCGGAGGGGAAGCGGGAGATGTCCGCG
Source organism: Streptomyces sp. NPDC050704 (assembly GCF_040654355.1). Lineage (NCBI taxonomy): Bacteria > Bacillati > Actinomycetota > Actinomycetes > Kitasatosporales > Streptomycetaceae > Streptomyces > Streptomyces sp. NPDC050704. The sequence continues at coordinate 8,647 of NZ_JBFAHW010000195.1, forward strand.
CCGATCTCGGCGAAGATCACCTCGGCGGTGTGCGCGCTCACTCCGGGGATGGTGGCCAGCAGCTCGACCTGCCGCTGGAACGGTCGGATGTGTTCGGCGATCCGGGCGTTGAGGCGCTGTTCCATGACGATGGCCTCGTCGATCCGGTCCAGCATGGTCCGCGCCAGGAACGCGTGATGGTCGGTGAAATAGCCGGTCAGCGCCTCGACCAGCACCTCACGCCGGGTCCTGAGGTTCGGGGCGGCCAGCTCGGCCGGCACCTTCGGATCACGCGTGCCGCCGATCAGCGCCTCGAGCATCCGGCGCCCGGAAACCCCGAGGAAGTCGGACACCACCGAGGTGAGCTTGATCCCGCAGTCCTCCAACAGGTTCTGCACCCGCTGCGCCTCGCGGGCGCGTTCGCGCACCACATCGGTGCGATACCGGGTCAGGTCGCGCAGCTGCCGGATCGGCCGCGGTGGCACGAACGAGGGGCGCACCAGACCGTGTTCGACCAGCTCGGCGATCCACTCGGAGTCCTTCACGTCGGTCTTGCGGCCCGGCACGGCCTTCATGTGGCGGGCGTTGAGCAGCCAGCACTCGATGTCGTTCTCCAGCAGGTAGAACACCGGCTTCCAGTACGAGCCGGTGGCCTCCATTCCGACCACCGTGATTCCCTCAGCCAGCAGCCAGTCCCGCATCTCCAGCAGCCCCGAGGTCAGGGCCGGGAACGTACGGACCTCGCCGCGCCGCCGGGTCCCCTTGCCCCGGCCCGGCACCCGGATACACACCTTCACGTCCGCCTTGCTGATGTCGATCCCGGCGCAGCGTTCATAGACCACGTCCACGGCCGGCTCCTTCCACTCGCCACCCGATCCGGGCGTCCGGCGGGGACCCGAACGGCGAAAGAAGCTGATACGCGTGCTCGATGCAACACTTCCGAGCGCCTGACAAGCAGGTCCCCAGCGTCCTGCTGATTGACGGGCTCGGACACGCCAAGTGGCCACGACGTCGGCCGGACGTGCGCCCATTTTCCCGCCCTCGGGGCGAGGGCCGCAGGACCTCCGGCTTTCTGATTGGGAAGTGCGAATGTGTCGCTGTGTAGAGCAATGCCGGCGAGGTCGTCCGTGGTACGCAAGACAAGAACGACCTGAGGGAGTGCGATGAGCCGGATATCGGCGGGGACCCACTGCGGCGAGACCCACCACCACTGCCTGGTCCTGGATGCCGAGGGTGACACGCTGCTGTCGCGCCGGGTGGCCAACGACGAGCCCGAGTTGCTGGAGTTGATCGGCGACGTTCTCGACATCGCCAATGGTGGCTGTGTGACCTGGGCGATGGACATGACGGGTGGTGAGCCCGCCCTGTTGATCGCCCACGGTCAGGAACTCGTCTACATCCCTGGTGTCGTAGTGAACCGGGCCACCGACAGTTACCGTGGCGAGGGCAAGAGCGACGCCCGGGACGCGAAGGTGATCGCCGACCAGGCCCGCATGCGCCGGGACCTGCTGCCGATCCGCCCCGGTGACGAGGCCGTCATCGAACTGCGGCTTCTGACCGAGCATCGTTCCGACTTGGTCGAGGACCGAACCTGCACGCTCAACCGACTCAAGTCCCTGTTGAACAGCATGTTCCCGGCCCTGGAACGGGCCCTCGACATGGGAACCGTCGGCGCCTTGGTTCTGCTGACGGGATATCAGGGGGCGGTAAGTGAGGCTGTGTCTGTTTCGCGCTCGCGCCTTGATGCCTGCGCCGCCAGTAGGACCAGGCCAAGTCGTGCCGGAGTCGCTCGGTGTGCGGGGGCTGCGGCTGGATGAGGACCAGCAGGCGCCAGATCTCGTAGGCGGTAAGCCGGATGAGGCGGGGGTTATTGCTGGGACGCTGACACCTCCCCCTCTTGGGGGCGCCGGCGCGGTGACCGACTCCTCGACGAGGATGCGCCGACGCCTGCTGCGGTGCCGAGAGGCCGCGGTCAGCAGCGGGAACCTTGATGTCAGGTGATATGCTATAGAGGAGATCAGTTGCGTATCCGCCGTGGTGGACCGCCAGATTGTCAGCCTTTCCGCCCGCGTCCTGAGAGAGATGCGATGACGAGCAACAACACGTCCCCGGGCGCCGCAGGTCTCGGGATCTGGGGAAATCTCGGGGTCTGGATCGCATTTGGTTCTGCCTTCGGCGTCGTCATCGGGGGTTTTTTTGACAACGTCGGTCTCGGTGTCGCGCTAGGTGCGGGCCTGGGTGTAGTCGTCGGCTCCGTCTTCATCGCGCGAAGGAATGCCCGCGGCGAATCCCGCGGCGAATCCTGAGCGTCGCGCCCGAGTACGGGCTGCGGGGTCGTTTCGCGCTTTCGCCTGGACCAGACGGCCTGATCGCGGGGTTGCGGTGCGTCTCTGGGCTGGGGTTTCCGTGGAGTTCGGAAGCCGGAGGGGCTCTGGAGTGCAGATCCAGTGATCTTTTTGGAATGTAGTGATCGGCGTGGGATTTCTTTATCGCTGCGTGGTTCAGGTGGATTGGTCTGTGCTGGTCAGGGGGCTGGCGGGCCGTGTCTGAAGTGGTGGCGGCAGGGTCAGGGCCTGGCTTTCCGGAGCGCTGGCCAGGGCTGACCGAGCTGTGTCGGCCCGTGACGAGGAAGCCGTTCTTCGACGTACCGACGACGCGGGTCGGTCCCGGTCAAGAAGCGGGACTGGGAAGGTGCTCAGCCGAGTTGGGGCCAGCCCGGCGCCGGTGGTCTCGTTCGTGCCGTTTCCCGGTGGGATGTCAGTGCCCGCTCATGGTCTTTCCGTCATGACATCCGCGATGCCCAAACGGTCGGTCAGTGAACTCCCGGGCGATCCCGTCCGTCATCACCTCCACTATGGTCACGGACGTCCCGCGGTGGCGTACGACTCCGAGGACACCCTGGAACCCTGGCACGTCGCGGTCACTTACGGGACGGCGGGTGAGGAGGAGTGGGAAGACGAAGAAGAAGGGGGCGGCCACGCTCCGGCTGCGGGCTCCGAGATCGGGCACCTCATCCTGTGGAGGCTGCGTGACTACACCGGCGAGAACCGGTGGGAGGCGGCGGACGCCGAATCCGGCGATCTTGAGGTAGTTGTCTCGGCCGTTCCGGACGCACGGGGTACAGCGCCGCGTTCGAGAAAGCGGTCACACATCCCGTCGGCGATCTGCTGATCCTCGACCGCGTCAGCCTCGACAAGGCGTGGAGAGGTTTGGGACTGGGGCCGGCGCTGGCCGTCGAGGCGATCCGCCGTCTGTCCGGGGGCTGTTGCGCGGTAGCGGTGGTTCCCGGCATGGGTGAGTACCCCGAAGACCGCGAGCAGGTCACCGAGGCCTATCGGCTCCAGGCGAAGAAGAGGTCGTGTCCCTCGTCGTGGTGTTGAGGATCAACTGGTGGGCGTGTTCGGGGTGTTGGGTAGCGCGGGGGCGCTTTCGGGGAGTTCGTGGTAGA
>NZ_JBFAHW010000196.1:0-12034 GCF_040654355.1 Streptomyces sp. NPDC050704
GGGCGACTTCTTCCGACCCCACCGAGGCGATTCCAGCAGGCCCCGAAATGTGAAGCCCGCTCCGAGGCAACCTGCATCGGCCCCGCCCGTGACCGGCTCGGAGGGCCAAGTAGGACTGTTTTCAAGCCGTCTTCGCTGGCGGTGATCTTCGCAGATTGGGGCCGATTCGAGGCGCCTCGGTGGTCCCAAAACGCGTCGCCATAGCCAGTTTTACCGCCCGGGAGCCATCGAACAACTGGAGCTGGAGGCCACGTTGCACACTCTGGCTACCCTGCTGGGCCCGCACCTCTACGACGCGGAAGACGACTGCGACCCAACTCCACCTGACAGCCCCCATTTTGCGACGTTCAGGCAGCTTTACCCATTTGGCCAAACAGATAACTGAATGAGGAAGATCGTGGTAGAGAAAGCTTCCGCCGGAGCGTCGGATGTCGTGGTCACCGGACTCGGAGCGGTCACGCCCCTGGGCGCCAACGTCACCTCCAGCTGGCAGGGCATGCTAGAAGGCCGGTCAGGAGCCCGGGTTTTGAACGAACCGTGGGCCCATGAGTTGCCTGTGCGGATCGCCGCACCCGCGGCCGTGGACCCCGCGGCAGCCCTCCCGCCCGCGCAGGCGCGCCGGATGGACCGCGTCACACAGCTGGCGCTGATGGCCGTACACGAAGCCTGGGCGGACGCCGGCCTCGATACCGCTACGGAGCTGGACACCGAGCGGCTCTCGGTCGCGGTCTCCACCACCATCGGCGTAGAGACCATGCTCGCTGCGCATCAGACGCTCCAGACCAAGGGCTGGAAGCACATGTCGCCCTACGCGGTGCCCTCCCTGCTGCCCAACAGCTCGGCGGCGCAGATAGCCATCCAGTACGGCGCCCAGGGCAGTGCCCATGCGCCGGTGAGCGCCTGTGCCTCGGGGGCCGAGGCCATCGGGCTGGCGGCGGACATGATTCGCTTGGGCCGGGCCGACGTCGTGATCGCCGGCGGCGCCGAGGCGCCGATCCACCCGTTCGGCCTGGGCGGGTTCGCCGCCATGCGTGCCCTTTCCCGACGTAACGACGACCCGCAGGGTGCCTCCCGCCCTTTCGCCAAGAGCCGGGACGGTTTCCTGCTCGGCGAGGGCGCGGGCATCGTGATCCTTGAGTCGCAGGCCCATGCCCGCGCCCGCGGTGCCCGGGTCTACGGCCGGATCCTCGGTATCGGAATGTCTGTCGACGGGCACCGCATCGCCCAGCCGCAGCCCGAGGGACTCGGTGCGGCCAAAGCCATCACCCGGGCGCTCGCCGACGCCGGCCTGTCGGTCACCGACATCGCCCATGTCAACGCCCACGCCACCTCCACACCGGCCGGAGACCTCGCCGAAGCCCGCGCCCTACATCGTGTGTGCGGCGCCCACACCGACCAGATCGCCGTCTCGGCTCCCAAGTCCATGATCGGACACCTGCAGAGCGGATCCGGCCCCGTCGAGGCGATCACCACCCTGCTGGCCCTCTACCACCGCGTCGTGCCCCCGACCCTCAACGCAGAAGAGACCGACGACGCAATCGGCTTGGACATAGTGACCGGATCACCGCGCCAACTTCCTCAAGGACCACTGGCGGCCCTGAGCAACTCTTTCGGCTTCGGCGGCCATAACGCCACCTTGGTCATCGCTTCCTGAACGGCCTCGCCCGCGGGTGATGGATCTGCCCATGACCAGCAGGTTCACTCCACTCCCACGCTGCCGCTGATGGTCAGGTCGCCCGGCAATCTCACCCACGGGAAGCCGACTGGCCCGCCCCGCCGCCTACACCCACACCCTGAACCGCGCCGGCGACGGCTGGGACCTGCGGCTCTCCCGGTAACGTTGTCGCTGCCGCTCACGCACATTGCCCGGAGCGCTTCAGCGTTCCCGGGCGATGTCGTCTCTGGGGGCCGGATCAGCGCCTATCAACTTCTGTCAGCAACACCGGTTCCCTGATCCGTTCCCACCCGGACCCCCTACTCGGTGGCGCCGCTCAGCAGCGTCTGAAGGTCCTCGTCCATCATTCCCAAGGCCACCAGGAGTGCGCGGATCTCGCTGACGTGTCCCTGGAGCAGGTCGCACATCTCGATCAGGGCGGGCGTCGAAGGGCAGGACTCGGCCCCATGCAGCTGCCTCCTCGCGGCGAGCAGGTGGAGCGTCGCCATCGCCAGCTCGTGGACCATCTCATGCGCCACGTTGCCGGTGGACTTCCTCGAACCGCATTTCGCCATGCTGTGCTCAACGACCCGTCGCCGCCCAGGTGTCGGCCGCCCGCCGCGCCGGGCGCGGCGGCCTGTGGGTCATTCGTCGGTGCCGTCATCGTCATCGTCGAGGTCGGGTGCGTCCGGGTCGCGCAGCGGGCGCAGGCCGCTGACCGGCTGCGGTGTGGGGTGGCCCTCGCGGCCGAACATCCGCAGCAGGTCGTAGGCGCGTACCTGGTTGGTGACCAGGGAGCCGGCCACCCGCAGCATGTCCGGCCAGGCGGTGAGCACCTGCTTCACGTTCACCTTGTTGCGGGCCAGCGCCTCTAGCGGCCCGTACCCCCCACCGTCTCGGCGCCGGGCATCTGGGTCTTCCAGAACCGCTGGTCTTCGAGGTCTTTGAAGCGCGGGGAGAAGCGGCAGCCGAACATCTCGAAGATGCCGGACACCATGTCGGAGTAGGAGGCGTTGTCGGTGGCGACCATCTCCGGCTTCACCCCGCCATCCAGATTGAGCAGGGCATCCAGGATGAACCGGGAGTCGCGCGGGGTGCCGGGCACCACCATCTGCCCGATGCCGATCACCTGGTCGTTAATGGCGTTCAGCCAGGTGATGCCCTTCTTCTTCGCGAAGTACTTGGGGCTCGGGCCGGCGTTGATGGTGCGGACGGGGACGACGAAGCGCAGGCCGTCGACGGAGGCGAGCAGGCCCTTGCCCCAGAACTGCACGATCGGCACCCGGGCCTGGGCCTCGATCAGCGCGGCGTTCGCTGCGGCGATGGTGTCGCCGCGCAGGTAGTACTGGTCGACGTGGACCAGCCGGGCGCGGGTGAGCGCCTCGTAGTTCGGGTTGATGACCGGGGTCATGCCGATGTTGCACGCCTCGCTCACGAGCAGGGCGACGACCGAGGTGGTCAGGTCCTTCATGCGGGCCTTGCCGTCGCCCAGGTGCACGAAGGCGTCCAGGAACCCGGTCCAGCCGTGTACCTCGAACAAAAGGTCCGGCAGGTCGATTTTGGGGAGCATCTCCTCGACCCTCTTGCGCAGCCGGTTCAGCGACTTCGACTCGCCCAGGGCGTGGAGCTTCTCCACGTTCAGCTTCGCCCGCCCGCCTGGCTGCATCTCGAAACTGATCTTCGCGTCCGGGCCGGCCTCTTCGAGGCGCTCGGCCATCTGCTTCCATGTCGCGTCCAGGACCTCGATCAGTTCCTTGAGGTGCTGTTAGGCGTTCTCGTCCAGTCTCAGCCCGGCCAGGACGTCCTCGCGTACCGCCTCCCAGCCCTTGCCCTGGAGCAGGCGGGCGCGCGGGTCGGACCAGCGATGCGAGGGGGAGGCGTAGATGTCGCGGCGTTTGAGGGCCCGGAAGAGCTGTTCCAGGACGCAGACCACGTACGCGTCGCGGTCCACCGCCCCCTGGGACAGCTCGGCATTCGCGTACACGGCCTTGCGTCAGTGCGCCGGCACGAGCTTGTCGTCGACCTTCCGCGGCAGCAGCGGCTTCTCGCCCACCTTCCGCCGCGACAGCGCGGGCAGTCGCTTCGCGCCGGCCAGGATGCGCGTCCCGCCGGTTGCGGCCCCGAGCGCCGCGTCTCGCCCAGCAGCGACAGGAACGGCTTGACGGTGTTATAGCGCAGCGCCCGCGCAGCGCCGTCTCCGCCGCGTCGTCGTCCTCAGGCACCAGGCTCACCACCGTGACCGCCGCGCTGGACAGCGCCGCACGGGGCGCGACCTCCTCCAGCGCCCGCCACATCGCTGCCACGTCCACATCGCAGCCGGTCTCCTCGATGAGCTCCAGCTCCTCGATGACCACCGTCGCCGCCCTGGCCACGATCCGGGATGCCTTCTCCAGCTGCGGCAGAGTGGACAGGCGCTGCTTGTCCGTGGACCGCTTCGCGGTGCTGATCAGCCTCGTTGCCATCAGGATCTCGAACAGGTCCAGGGCGTCGTCGATCGCCTTGGCCTCCGGGTGGCGCATCACCGCGGTGAGCATCGCAGTGCGCTTGGGCTCCGGGGTCCGCTCCAGCTTCGGGGCCTTGGTGCCCAGCCCGTACCGGGCCGGCGCGGACAGCCGGTTCGGCGGGATCTGCTCCAGTCTCACCCGTCCCAGCTGGAAGGCGGCGATGTCGTCGACCCGCTGCAACGCGCCCTTCATCGCGGTACCCGTGGTCCGTGTCGGCGGCCGGCGCATCCGCTCCAGCTCCGAAACCCGCTTGCCCTCCGGAGTCTTCAATGTTGCCACCAGGTCCCCGGGCAGCGCCGCATCCGCCCGCCCGGCCGCCTTGGCGACCGCGGCGTGCAGCCGCCTCTCCGCGACCCCGCGGACCTCGGCGACCTGCCGGGCCAACACACTCACCCCCGGCAACAGCACCCGGTTGCGGCGAAGCCAGCCCACCGAGTGATCGAACAACGCCTTCGGCCCCTCGGCATGGGTCCACGCCCGCCCGTGCAGGAACGCCCGGAACTTCCGGCCCTGGTCGTGGTCCTCGTACAGGTGGTAGCCGTACGCCTCACGTATCTCCCACGCGTGGTCGTACACCGTCTGCCGCCGGTCCGTGTACCGCTCACACACGAGGGGTCCTTGATGCCCAGCTGCCCGGCCAGGTGCTCCACCACCGGCCACGGCACATCCAGCGGTTCCTCGCCCAGGAACAGGCCCACGTACCGCACCGTGCACATCTGGAGCGCGAACCCGAGCTGGTGATGCTGCGTACGCCGCAGCGCGATCAGATCCCGGTCCACATCGTCCAAGAAGAAGAACCGCTCCAGCTCGGGCTGCGTCGGCTCCTCGGCGAACTTCCCGTACGCCTCAGCTTCCTCATCAGTTCAGAACTCGACTGGCATGCGGCGGACGTATCCACCTGCCCGCGAGCGACCGTGGCCCTTTGAGCGAACACCCGTACGCAAAAGATCATTTGTGCTAATGGATCACGGAAGGGCGGGCGACGGGCGGTTCGAAATTTCTTCAATCATTCGGAAACTAGGGCCTCACAGATACTAAGGAGGTCACCAAGCATGTCAACACCCATCACCGCGCCGCCCCCACGATCTGGCCATGCAGGCTCACAGAAGGTGAAATATCTTCACCATTCGGGCGATTGATCTACGACGAAGTGGTCTCAACCGTCTTCGAATGTTTCGAGGCCTTCTGCGATTCATGCGAGAGGTATTGACGGGATTGGCCAGCCCCCTATCATCCAGATTGCTCGGCATGCCGATCCGCGTTCGACATCTCGTATACGCGGCAGCCGCTCCGCGTGAACCAGCAGGGCACCTCCGGACAACTCCAACCGCCAACGGCTGGGCCCCAGAAGGAGAACGCCACACATGCAGATGTCATGGACTCATCAACCAGTGCCCCGTCGCCGCGCGCTGACGGCCGCCACCGGCCTGGCCGCCGGTGTCCTACTCCCTCCGACAACGGCCCCCGGCACCGCTTCCGCCCGAGAGCCGGCCCTCGCGCCTGCGGCGGCCTTCACCAACCCGGTGATCTGGCAGGACTTCGCGGATATTGACGTCATCCGCGTCGGCGGCACCTTCTACGCCTCGGCCTCGACCATGCACTACTCACCGGGCGCCCCCGTCCTTCGCTCGTACGACCTGGTGAACTGGGAGATCGCCGGCCACTCGGTACCGACCCTCGACTTCGGCGCCAAGTACGACCTGAACGGCGCCCGCGGCTACGTCCGGGGCATCTGGGCGTCATCGCTGGCCTACCGGCCGAGCAACAGGACCTTCTACTGGCTCGGCCAGATCGACTTCGCCCGGACGTACCTCTACACCGCCACCGCCGCCGAGGGCCCCTGGAGCAGGCTCGCCACGATCAACACGCCGTACTACGACGCCGGGCTGCTCGTGGACAGCGACGACACGCTGTACGTGGCGTACGGGAACACCACCATCAGCGTGGCCCAGCTCTCGCCCGACGGCCGCACCCAGGTCCGCACCCAGCAGGTGTTCACGACACCGTCGAGTATCGGCACGCTGGAGGGCGCCCGCTTCTACAAGATCAACGGGCAGTACTACATCTTCCTGACCCGTCCCGCCAACGGCCAGTACATCCTCAAGTCGTCGAGCGGCCCCTTCGGCCCGTACACGCTGCGCCAGGTCCTGCTCGACCTGCGCGGGCCGATCCCCGGCGGGGGCGTGCCGCACCAGGGCGGACTGGTACAGACGCAGACCGGCGCCTGGTACTACCTGGCCTTCGTGGACGCCTACCCCGGCGGCCGAATGCCCGCCCTGGCGCCGGTCACCTGGACCGCGGACGGCTGGCCCGTCCTGCAACTCGTCAACGGCGCATGGGGCACCTCGTATCCCAGCCCGGCCCTGCCCCCTCCACCCCGCCCGGTCACCCCCATGATCGGCGTCGACACCTTCGACGGCACGATCCTCAAGCCGAGATGGGAGTGGAACCACAACCCGGACACCACCAAGTGGTCGGTGAACAACGGCCTGACCCTGCGGACCGCGACGGTCACCAACGACCTCTACTGGGCCCGCAACACCCTTACCCACCGGATCCAAGGCCCCACCTCCACCGCCACCATCCAGCTCGACTTCTCGGCGATGCGGGACGGCGACCGGGCCGGACTCGCCCTGCTGCGTGACTCCTCCGCCTGGATCGGGCTCAAGCGCGACGGCGGCACGACCCGGGTGGTGATGGTCGACGGGCTGACCATGGACGCCAACTGGAACACCACCGGCACCGGCACGGAGCGGGCCGGCGCCGCCGCGCCGGGCGGTCGCCTCTGGCTGCGCGCGAACGCCGACATCCGTCCCGGCGCGGCACGCCCGGGCACCTTCTCCTACAGCACCGACGGCATCACCTTCACCCGCCTCGGGCCCGCCTTCTCCCTGGGCAACGACTGGCGGTTCTTCATGGGTTACCGGTTCGCCCTCTTCAACCACGCCACCCAGGCGCTCGGCGGCGCGGTCCGCGTCCTGCGGTTCGAGCTGACTACGCCCTGACGAGGTCCACCGATCGCACCAACGCACCCCCCACCCCACGAGGAGCACCATGAACCCGCTGAAACGGCTCGGCCGACGCCGAGCCTCGATCCTGGGCCTACTGGCCGCGACCGTCCTGGCGACACCCGGGACCGCGACCGGCGCGACCGGCGCGCCCGACACCGTTCGGGCCTCCACCCTGGGCGCCCAGGCGGCCCAGTCCGGACGCTACTTCGGAACCGCCGTGGCCGCAGGCCGGCTCGGCGACGGCACGTACACCGGCATCCTGGACCGCGAGTTCAACTCGGTCACACCCGAGAACGAGATGAAATGGGACGCGACCGAGCGTTCCCGCGGACAGTTCACCTTCGGCGCCGCCGACCAGATCGTGAACCGCGCGACGGCCCGCGGCCAGCGGGTACGCGGCCACACGCTGGTGTGGCACTCCCAACTGCCCGGCTGGGTCAGCTCCATCAGGGACGCGAACACCCTGCGCGGCGTGATGAACAACCACATCACCACGGTGGCGAACCGCTACAAGGGCCGGATCCACTCCTGGGACGTGGTCAACGAGGCCTTCGCCGACGGCTCCAGCGGCCAGCTCCGCAGCTCGGTCTTCCGTGACGTGCTGGGCGACGGCTTCCTGGAACAGGCGTTCCGCACGGCTCGGACAGCCGACCCGTCGGCCAAGCTCTGCTACAACGACTACAACATCGAGGACTGGAACGCCGCCAAGACCCAGGGCGTCTACCGCATGGTCCGCGACTTCAAGGCACGCGGCGTGCCCATCGACTGCGTCGGCCTCCAGGCCCACTTCGGCGCCGGCGGTCCCCCCGGCAGCTTCCAGACGACGCTGTCGAGCTTCGCCGCCCTCGGCGTGGACGTCCAGATCACCGAACTGGACATCGCGCAGGCCGCGCCGAACGCGTACGCGAACACGGTCAGGGCCTGTATGAACGTGGCGCGCTGCACCGGTATCACGGTCTGGGGCATCCGCGACAGCGACTCCTGGCGCAGCAGCGAGAACCCACTGCTGTTCGACCGCAACGGCAACAAGAAGTCGGCCTACAACGCGGCGCTGACCACGCTGGGCGGCACCCCCACCGCATCGAGCGGTTCAACCACCGCACAGACCAGGGCAGTTCGCTCGGCCAAGTCGGCCGCCGCCCTCCCCTCCACCTTCCGCTGGAGCTCCGGCGGCCCGCTGATCGCACCGAAGTCGGATGCCACCCACAACATCGCCGGCATCAAGGACCCGACGGTCGTCCAGTACAACGGCAAGTACCACGTGTTCGCCAGTACCGCGAGCTCCTCCGGCTACAACCTGGTCTACCTGAACTTCAACGACTGGTCCCAGGCCGGCTCGGCCACACACCACTACCTGGACCGCACCGCCATCGGGTCCGGCTACCGGGCCGCACCGCAGGTCTTCTACAACGCGCCCCAACGCCTGTGGTACCTCGTCTACCAGACCGGCAACGCGTCGTACTCCACCAACCCCGACATCAGCAACCCGAACGGGTGGAGCGCACCGCGCAACTTCTACTCGTCGATGCCGGACATCATCAAGCAGAACATCGGCAACGGCTACTGGGTCGACATGTGGGTGATCTGCGACAGTGCCAACTGCTACCTGTTCTCCTCCGACGACAACGGGCATCTGTACCGCTCCCAGACGACCGTCGGCCAGTTCCCCAACGGCTTCAGCAACACCGTCATCGCCGCCCAGGACTCCAAGTACGCCCTCTTCGAGGCAAGCAACGTCTACAAGGTGCAGGGCACCAACCAGTACCTGCTCCTCGTCGAAGCCATCGGATCGGACGGCCGCCGCTACTTCCGCTCCTGGACCTCCACCAGCCTGGCCGGCTCCTGGTCACCGCTGGCCGCGTCCGAGAGCAACCCGTTCGCCAAGTCGAGCAACGTCACCTTCCCCTCAGGTGCCTGGACCCGGGACATCAGCCACGGCGAGATGATCCGCGCCGGCTACGACCAGACACTCACCGTCCCCTCCTGCCGGCTCCAGTACCTCTACCAGGGCATGAACCCCAACGCGGGCGGCGACTACAACACCCTCCCGTGGCGGCTCGGCCTCCTCACCCAGACCAACTCCACCTGCTGACCGACCGTGCCACGGGGAGCGCTCCCGATGGAGACGCTCCCCACACTCCTCACGCTCACCGCCACCCATCGGACACATCCCTGTCAGAAAACCGAGGTACCGTCATGCGCCGCAGACTGCTCGCCCTGGCAGCAGCGCTCTCCTCACTGCCACTGGCACTCGCCGCCGCACCGACCGCCCACGCGGCCGACCCGACGACCATGACCAACGGGTTCTACGTGGACCCCGACTCCAGCGCCAAGCGGTGGGCCGCCGCCAACCCCGGCGACGGCCGGACAATCGCGATCAACACCTCCATCGCCAACACCCCGACGGCCCGCTGGTTCGGCTCCTGGAGCGGCACCATCGGCACCGCCACCGGCGCGTACGCGGGCGCCGCGGACGCCCAGGACAAGCTGCCCATCCTTGTCGCCTACAACATCTACAACCGCGACTACTGCGGCGGGCACTCCGCGGGCGGAGCCTCCTCGCCGTCCGCCTACAGGAACTGGATCGCCCAGTTCGCGGGCGGCATCGCGGGCCGCCCGGCCGTCGTCGTCCTCGAACCGGACTCCCTCGGAGACTACGGCTGCATGAACCAGGCCCAGATCGACGAACGCGAGACCATGCTCACCGGCGCGCTCGCCGAGTTCAACCGCCAGGCTCCCAACACCTGGGTCTATCTCGACGCAGGCAACCCGGCCTGGGCGGGCGCAGCGACCATGGCCCAGCGCCTCCACGAAGCCGGCCTCCGACAGGCCCACGGCTTCTCCCTCAACGTCTCCAACTACCTCACCACGGCCGAGAACACCTCGTACGGCAACGCCGTCAACAGTGAACTGCGCGCCCGCTACGGCTACACCAAGCCGTTCGTCGTGGACACCAGCCGCAACGGCAACGGCTCCAACGGCCAGTGGTGCAACCCCACGGGCCGCCGTATCGGCACCCCCACCCAGTTGGGCGGAGGCGCCGAAATGCTCTTGTGGATCAAGGTCCCGGGCGAGTCCGACGGCAACTGCGGCGCCGGAACCGGCTCCTCGGCCGGACAGTTCCTCCCCGAAGTCGCCTACAAGATGATCTACGGCTACTGATCCGGGACCACTCGGGCGCAGTTCCGATACCGGGTCAGGGGCGAGAGTGGGCTTGATCCGCTTTGACGGACATCCGAGATCAGGGGTTCTGCCCCGCGAGGATGTCCGTCATGGAGAGCAACGCCGCCGCCACTGCGAAGAATCTGACGAGCCGGATCGTCACCTCGTCGGGCCGTCGGTCTTCGGCGGTGCCGAGAGCTCCGGCGGGAGAGCCGGCGTATCGTCGGCCTGGAACCGCTGGCCGACTTGGTCGACGGCCTCCAGAAGACGGCAGCGCGCGGGTCACACCAGGTCGCCTCGTGTTCGGTCGTTGATTTGCGCGGGCCCCCGGTGAGCCAGGGCTCGCGATCAGGGACCGGTGGTCAGGGGCCAGCGGTCAGGGACTCGAAGTGGGCCCGTTGCGCGGGGTAGTAGTCGTCGAAGCTCGGTGCTTCGGTGCCGTCGCGTGCGGCGACGAGCATGTCGAGGTAGTACTCCCAGCCCGGTCCGATCTCGCCGATTCCCTTCGTGGTCGTGAGGTGGTGGACGAGCTGGAGTTCCGTCGTCCCGGCCGACTCGGACAGCCGCAGCTCCATGTGCCAGTCCCCCGCCTCGTCGGACATGGAGACGGCGAGGCGCCGTGGAGGCTCGCACACCTCGATGAGCAGATCGCACCAGGGCGCGCCTTCCTCGTACGCCATCCGGGCCCGGACGGTACGACCTGGCCCGGCGTCGCCTTCCCAGGGGCCGAACCAGCGTGCCGTGCGCTCGGGTTCGGTGACGCTGGCCCAGACGTCGTCGATGGGCGCCCCGAAGGTGCGGGTGTGGACCAGGTCGTCGCCGTCGGCGGTGGGCACGAGCCGGACGATGGGTGATCGTTTCACGCGGTGTCCTCCGTACGTTCTCCGTGGTGTGCCGAGTAGCCCGCGCCCCGTTCGCGGCGAGTGCGGCGGACCTCGGTCTCGAGGGCGTCCAGGCGGTGGTCCCAGCCGACCGGTTCGTTGGCCCGGCCGGCCGGTTCGCGGATCAGGGCGATCCACTCGGCGAGCTCCCCCAGAGGTTCCGGGGTCAGCGTGTACATCCGGCGCCTGCCCGCGAGCTCGTCGCGAACCAGACCGCGCTCCCGCAGCACGCGCAGGTGACGGCTGATCGCGGGACGGCTGATGGCGAAGCGACGCGCGATCTCGCCCACCGTAAGAGTGGTGCCGCGCAGCATCAGGAGGATGTCCCGGCGTACGGGATCCGCGATCGCATGAGCCACACCGTCCATGCCTTAAAGCGTAACTCATCGGTTACGGATTCCGGAGCGTTAGGGCCGATCCGCGGCACCACCCCCGATCACCGCGACGAGCGGGTCACGCTGCCCGTTGCGCGCGATTCCGAGGCCCCGGACGGGCCACCTCGTCGGCCCCGCGACGGGCCGACGTACGGCCTGCTTGATGCCGCCACCGTGGGCCAGAAAGACGATATCCAGCGCGAGTCTGTCGAACAGAACCTACAAATCGCCCGTTTCGGCCGCCCGTTGGAACGCATCGAGGGCGTCCAGGGGCCCGGCCGGGGAGCGGGTCCGCGCGGCCGACGCGCAGCGACGTGTGCGTGCCCGGCGGTCGATCCGGCGGACCGCGGCCAGGCTCTTGTCGACGGCTTCCGCGATCTCGTCGTACTCCAGGGCGAACACCTCACGCAGTACGAACACCGCCCGCTCGGTCGGCGCGAGCGTCTCC
>NZ_JBFAHW010000197.1:0-11936 GCF_040654355.1 Streptomyces sp. NPDC050704
GATTCTGGTTCCTGCCCGGCACCCCGGACGGTCTGCGCACCCGCGGCGTCCACCGGTACACAATGCCCGAACTCGGCTTGTGACCTCCTCCGCCTCCTCCAGGAGGGGAAGTAACCAGGGCCAGTACCATGGCCTGCTCGTGATCGCCCTCACGGACGGAAGCCGCCCGTGGCGAGTGGCGGGCGACCACGGAACTGTGATGGCGTGATCCGTGGGGTGCCTGTCGTTGACGCACATCCTCGCAGCTCAGCGTAGTCGGGTCTCCGGGGTGGAAGTTGACAGGGTCTCAGAGGGCGTTTCGCGTGGGTGACCGCCACGTCGAAGGCGCCCGGGCCAAACTCAAACGCCTCGTGAGCCGCGGCATCCTCATCGAACCCGAACCCGGCCTGTTCACCATGCCCCGCCCGACAAAGTGAACCCACGCGAAGGCTCACAGAACACCCACTGACGTCTGTCTTGGACCTCACCGAGGCAAGACCGCCGATTGCGGCGGTGAGTTGAGTCCGCTGCACTCGGACGAGACTGCCTCGCTCAGGGCCCGGTGAGGATGTCGTGGGTGCCGATGCGGCGCCAGACGATGTGTCAACAGGCCCTGTATCAGTTCGGCCCCGTATGACCAGGTTGCCCGGGCGTTCCCACGCCTCAAAGTCACAGATGCGCGGGAGGCCCTGCACCGGCTCCAGGGGCGCGGTACAGGGCCTCACGGGCGTCCTACAGCTCGATGTCGCTATTCCTCATCCGGCCGCAGCCTCCCAGCTGCGTGATTGCCGCGCACCTGACCGGCACACCGCGCTCGAGAACGGGGCGGTCGTATCAAGGAATCAGAACGCAGTGATTCTCGATGACCCTGCCACTGCGGTCCAACCCGCCGCAGACGGCCAGACGCCCGCTCCCAGGCTCCCCGAGCTCGCGGTTGACCACGAACCGGTGGCGGTCATCGTTCAACCTCTGCCCCCTATAACTGCCCGCGAAAGCCCGCAGCGTCCCTGGCAGTCCGTCCCTGGTCCAGACGGTGATGTCCTGGACATAGCGGGTGCCCTGATAGGCGGTTGCCACGCAGATGTAGTTACCGCACGTGGACTTCACCGCAGCGCTGGCCGGTGCTGCGGTGACCAGCCCTGCGGCGAGGATCCCGGCGAGGCCGACCGCGGTCGCCGCCAGCCGTCGCCGCACAGGTGATGCCGTCCGAACTTCCTGAGATGCGTAGATCATGAGATTCCCCTCTGATCGGCTGCACTGAATAGAGCTGGACCTCATGGCGATAGCTACCTTTCGATGGGGTGAGCCTTCGCCACGTCGGTGAGAAGCGCTTGTTGGTCTGGACGCACGGTCATGGTTCGGCTGCCGAGGGGAGCGGTGCCACGAGCAAGAAGGCACCTGCAGGTAGCCGCTCGCGCGGTGACCCGCTGCCTGGTTGGTTGGCAGCATCCGCCGCGATCGGCGGAAGGTGGAAGCCGGCCCTGCTGTACTGAACTTGCTCCCGCGGAGCCCGACATCGCCGGCGTCCGCTGCCGAGAGCACTGAGTCATGGCAAGAACTGGACGTGCGAAGGGGTGGAGACGGGATTTGTACCTGGTGATCCCGTTGACGTGGGTGAAGCGGTCATCCGCGTCCCTCGTGTCGCAGGTGGCGTGCCTTCAGGAGTCCGGCACCAGGCATCCCCGGACATGCCGAACGCTATGAATGCTCCGGGCTGCCGGCACGGGCGGCCATACCTTTAAGGCAGGGCTTAAGGGGCTGCGGTCACGCCGCGCTGCCGGTTCCATCCAGCAGTTCCCGGCCCAGGGTGGTGGCTGTGTGTAGTACGGAACTACCGCGTCGGCTGGTGGTGATCAGGAGCGCGTCGCGCAGCGCCTTGGTGTGCTGGCTGGCGGCGGGCGGGGAGACGCCGAGTCGCGCGGCCAGTTCGGTGGTGCTGCAGCCGCCAACGGCCGCGCGCAGCGCGGCGGCCCGGGTTTGTCCGAGCAGGGCCCCCAGGGCTGCGTCGGCCCCCATGCCCCGGGGGTGCCACAGCGCGGTGCCGCTGGCCGGGTCGGTCACCGCGGGGACGGTCAGCCGCGGCACCGCTGCGTCGTCGTACGGGTCGTGCAGCAGGCTGGATTGGCGCCAGGAGAAGAGGGTCGGCACCAGGATCAGTCCTTTGCCGCCCAGGTGGACCTCGACCGGGCTGGGGTAGCGCACTTCCAGCACGGGCGGGCGCCAGCGCACCAGCTGAGGACTCAGGGAGGCCAGCAAAGCGTCGACTCCCCCCTCCAGGAACGTGCGGGCGTACTGCGCGCGTACGGCGTCCAGCCGCGCCTGGGAGGCCGCCCAGTACGGTGCGATCGTCGCCCGGTGGCAGGCTATGAGACCGGCCGCCAGCAACCGCCGGGCATCGGTGTCCCCGTCGGCGACGGCCCGCGCCCACGGCATGTGGGCGGGATCGACAGTGACGGATTCCAGCTCGCGGCGCACAAGGACGCGAGGTGCCCGCAGCAGAGCCTCCACGGCGTGGTCGATGTCGGGCGAGTCGCCGGCCAGCGCCAGCAGGTCGAGGCCCCGGCCTCGAATTGGCAGCAGTGCTGTGAGGGGCCCGGCGTCCTTGCTCAGCCGGCCAGCCACACTGGAGCGCCACCGCTGAAAGGGCAGCGGGAGGGAACGCCGGCACAGCATCTCCAGGCTGTAATACGTCTCCGCAGCGGCCCCGAGGGTAGCGGCCACCCGGGTGCGGGCGAGATCCTCCGCGGTGAAATGAATGCGCAGCACCACAGCCCCCTGTCACGGAACAGGGACACCCTCCGCTGCGGTGGCAGTCCCGGCCGCCGCCTCCGTGGCGACCACGGAAGTGTCCGACGCGACGAGCGGGGCCCACAACGCCCTTTCCGGACCTTCCGCGATGCCACGTTCAAAGGCTCCAGGGCTCGCGTGAAAGCATGTCCCCCGCCGTCCTACAGGTGAATGACCGCGTGCACGTCCAGCTCGTGCTTATTAATACGCTCGGCACCCGGAATGACGCGGCATGGGCGTCGGTGTTGACGCCGCCAGTCATCACACACGCCCCTGTACATCGACGATCGGCTTTGATCACCAGGCCATCGACGTCCTGTGCGGGCAGCACCTCGTATCAGACCCGCGTGAGATCGACGTCGGTCGTAGTCGGGACCGCCTGGATCGGCGGGGCGATGCCGTACCCCACCGGCAGATGCTCCAACTGCGCTCTGCGGCGCACATACAACCAGCCCCGGGTGTCGCCGTGCTCGGGGTGGTGCAGCATGTCGAAAACGGAAGCGCGCGGGTCGAGGTTCAGGGGAACTCGGAGCCTTCTCTGGGGTAAGAGGTGCGGTGCGAGAAGGAGTTCATCGACTCAGTGCAGCTCAGCGCCGGTGTAGATGACGGTATCCGGTTCAACAGGTGTGGCGCCATCGCTGAATCGAGCGATGACCCCAGCTGTAGAGCGGCTTACTGCGGATCGCGCCTCCAGGGGCATGCAGAGCGGGCGAGGCTGGCTGGAGGTCACGATGTGGACCGGGAAGAAGAAGGCTTTAGGCTCGCGGCGCGGGGACGGGAGCCGACATGAGCGCTGCTGACGCGCTGCGGGCGGCGTCGGCAGCGATGGGGGATTTCGCGTCCCGTCGCGACGTTGCGACTTAGCCGCGTGGCCCCGCGCCGTGCAGGAGGGTGTCGATGACGAGCGTGGCCAGTGCGTCCGGGTCCTGCGCGGCAGGGTCCTGCTCCGCGCCGGGCCTGTTGATGGCTTCGCTGAGGAGGGCGTAGTACACCTGCCGCGTCCACTCCAGGTCTGCGTCCGGGGCGAGTAGCCCCTCGCGCTGCGCCCGGTTCATGAGATCGACGGTGTGGGTGTTGATCTCGCCCCAGAGGGCGGCTGCGGCGGGGGTGTGAGCGTTGGCGTGGCTGAGGGTGAAGCGCCAGGTGTTCTTGACCCGTAGGACGTTCGCCGTCACTCGGTGCAGCGCCACGAGTGCGGGAGCGGCGTCCGGCCGGGCTTCCTTGATGGCGTCGATGAGCTGCTGCTTGGCGGAGACGGCGAGCGCCTCCAGGAGGGCCTGCCGGTTCGCGAAGCGGCGGTGAACGGTGATCCTGGTCAGTCCCGCCGCCTCGGCGACCTGTTCCATGGAGGCGCCGGCGTCCTGGGCGAAGACCTGCTCGGCCGCCTCCAGAATCGCGCGCACACTGCGCTCGGCATCTGCCCGCAGTGCTCGGCCCATGTCTGTCTCCTGTCTGGTTCGCTACCCGGTCCCTTGTAGAGGATACGGGAACGCTACGGGTATCTCATTAATTGATTCTCTGATGTTGCAACTCTGGCGATAGTTGATACCTTAGTGACACTGTTAAGGGATCGCGCCGCACCGACGGAGCGGGCATCTGCACGACCGTCGCTCACGACCGGTATCCCGTCTCCCCTGCCGCAGGAGACATCCGAACCCGACTCAAGGAATTGGCATGCCCACAACGAAGCTACGCACCCGTGTCTCCCGACGCACCGCAGTGGCGCTGGCCACCATGTCGGTCGTCGCCGCCGTCGCCGGCGCCGCGCCGAGTGTGGCGAGCGCAGTGAGCGACAGCTCCAGCGTCACCCGTCACGCGGTCGTACAGACGCAGAGCCCCCAGAGCGCCGCCACCGCCCCCAACCTGCGCGTCAAGGCCGCCAACGGCGTCACCTACCAGTACCGGCGCTTCGGCAACCCCAGCGCCGGCAGCGTGCCCCTGATCTTCCTCCAGCACTACCGCGGCACCCTCGACAACTGGGACCCCAAGCTCATCGACACCATCGCCGCCAAGCGCGAGGTCATCCTCGTGGACAACGTCGGCGTCGGCGGCTCAACCGGCACCACGCCCAGCACCATCCAGCAGATGAGCCTGGACGCCATCGACTTCATCGACGCCCTCAAGCTGCCCCGCTACGACCTGTTCGGCTTCTCCCTCGGCGGCCAGGTGGCTCAGGAGGTCGCCCTGCGGCGCCCCTGGCAGGTCCGTCGCGTCGTCCTGGCCGGCACCGGCCCGCAGGGCGGGGGCGACCAGAGGGCGTCCGACCCCAAGGTGCTGGCGAGCGTGTTGGCGGACAACCCCGGCCCTGCCGACTTCCTCTTCCTGTTCTTCAAGAACACCGCATCCAGCCAGGCCGCCGGAACTGAGTTCCTGCAGCGCCTCGGCCGGCGCACCACTGACCACGACGCGCCCGCGAGCCTCCAGACCCGCGACGCGCAGCTCACCGCGATGTCGGAGTGGGGCATCCCGGACAAGTCCAAGCTGGTGCGGCTCAACGCCCTCTTCCAGCCCACGCTGGTCGCAGACGGGGACAGCGACATCCTGATGCCCCCCAAGAACTCCCACCTGTTGGCCAAGTACCTTCCCAACGCCCAGCTCAGCATCTACCCGAACGCCGGCCACGGGTTCCTCTTCCAGTACGCCGCCAAGTTCGGCGCCGAGGTGAACACCTTCCTCGACCACTGACAACCCATCAATCCATCACCGCGAGACGGTCACCGACACCGCACACGGTGACGGCCGATCAACGCACCTGCCCCGCCGGAGCCCCGTCCGGCGGGGCGGAGCCACGCAGAGAGTCCCCCCGGCGCCCTCGCAGCCCTCCGCGTCACGACTGCGCACCCCAGGCCATTCGCTCACATCTGCGCCGCCATCGAAGCCATGGGCCCAATGGGCGACTGAGGCGCCCCCGCGGCCGGCGGCGCGTGCTGGCCGCGAAAGGGTCGGCGCGTCGTCCTGGCCGTCACGGCGACGGCCTGCGTGCCTGCCCGGCCCAACACGTCGTTGCAGCTCAGCCCGCCGTCCGCGGGTCTGCTTCATGGAGCCGGCGGCACCTTGGAACGACCCCTGCCCGGCAGCGTCAGCCTATCCGGTGACCCTCCGTAAAGGATACATTGACGCTACGGATAACCAAGTAATTGATGCTCCACTGTCGTGTTTACAGGCACACTTGATACATTGGTGAAACCGATTGAGGGGTGCCGGAAGCGGTCCCTTCCACGGCAAGACACACGCGATCCCAAGAGTCAGGAGTCCGAAATGGCAGCGACGACAACACGACCGGTAGCCCTCATCACAGGTGCGTCATCCGGCATCGGAAAGGCAGCCGCGCTCGCGCTGGCCGCGGCGGGCTACGACGTGGTCGGCACCAGCCGCAACACCGTGCACGTCACCCCTGTGAAGGGCGTGACCTTCCTCGACCTCGATGTGACCAGCGACGATTCGGTGACCGCTGCGGTCGGCGAGGTGATCGACCGGTTCGAGCGGATCGACGTCCTGGTCAACAACGCGGGTATCGGCTCGGCGGGCGCCGCCGAGGAAAGCTCCGCCGCGCAGGCGCAGGGCCTCTTCGACATCAACGTCTTCGGCGTCATCCGCATGACGAACGCCGTCCTGCCGCACATGCGCGCCCAGCGCAGCGGACGGATCATCAACATCTCGTCCATCGTCGGGTTCATCCCGCAGCCCTACATGGCGGTCTACGCCGCCTCCAAGCACGCCGTCGAAGGCTACTCGGAGTCCGTCGACCACGAGGTACGCGAGTACGGCGTACGGTCCTTGCTCGTCGAACCCGCCTGGACCAATACCGCGATCGAGGCGGCCAGCGTGCGGCCCGACCAGCCCCTGGACGTCTACGCCAAGCGGCGGCTCGTCTTCGAGGAGTACATGGCCGGCGCGGTCAAGGGCGGCGACGACCCAGCCGTCGTCGCCAAGGAGATCGTCGCGGCGGCTACCGACGCCAAGCCCAAGCTGCGCTACACCGCCGGCGCCATGACCGGACGCGTCCGCACCATGCGCCGCATGGTCCCCTCCCGCATGTTCGACCAGCAGCTGCGCAAGCTCAACCACCTGCCCGCCTGACGACTCCCAGAAGACCTCCACGACACATCGACAGGAAAGCGAACCCCGCCATGAGCACATACATTGCAGACGCGGCCGAGGACCTCACCGTGGAAGGACCCTCCGCGACGTTCACCTACCGGCGCATCGGCCCGCGGGGCGGTGTCCCGCTGGTCCTGCTGAACCGGGTCCGGGGGACCCTCGACTGGTGGGACCCGGAGTTCCTGGACCACCTCGCCGCCGGCCATGACGTGATCGTGTTCGACAACGTCGGCAACGGCTACACCACCGGCACCCCGCGCGACTCGGTCGAGGGGATGGCCGACGGCACCGTCGAGTTCATCGAGGCTCTTCGTCTGCCCCAGGTGGACCTGCTCGGCTGGACGCTGGGCGGCACCGTCGCCCAGCACATCGCCCGCCTTCGGCCCGACCTGGTGCGCAAGCTGGTCGTGGCGGCCGCCAACCCGGGCGGGCAGGTGCCCGGCGCGCCCGACCCGGACCCGAAGGTGCGGGCCACCATGACCAAGCCCGAGACCACCGGGGACGACCTGGTGTTCCTGTTCTTCCCCGAGACGGACACCGGCCGCGCCGCCGGGTACGAACACCTCGCCAGGGTGGCCACACGGCTGGCCACCGGACGCCCCGACGTGTCCGAGGCCGCGGCCATGGGCCAGATCGCCGCGATCGGCAAGGACGCGTCGATCCCCTTCGAGCAGGTGCGAGCGGACCTGGCAACCATCCGGCAGCCCGTTCTGTACGCCACCGGCATCAAGGACGCGATGATCCCCGCCCTGGCGTCCTACACCGCCGTCCAGTACGTCCCCGACGCCACCCTCGTCGCCTACAGCGACGCCGGGCACGCCTTCCTCTTCCAACACGCCGAGGACTTCGCCGGCCAGGTGAGCGCCTTCCTCGCCGACTGACCATTCACACGGACACCGGCTCCCAGGAGGCACGACAAAGTCGGGACGCCTCCCGCACCGAGGAGAGTCATCGTGCAGTTGACCAGCGACCCGGCGCGCCGCGGTCGCGTCCGGCAGCTGCACGGCCCCGGCAACGACCTCCGGAAACGACGGCTCCACGCCTGGAACGCAGCACCACCTGGCCCGCATCGACGGAGACGAGAGCCCGAAATCCGTCCCACTTCGGTTATGCGCTGTTGAGCTGTCCGCGGGATATCGTCCGGCGCCATGTCGATCACTGGATGGCGGGTGAAGTGCACCCGCCATCCAGTGATCGACATGGCGGGCGCACTTCACTCGCCGAGCTGATGTGGCCGCGGGATGCGTGTGTCCGAGGGGCAGCCGTTCCTGATCAGGCCGGTCGGCATGTACGACGTCGAGTCGAACCGGTACTTCTCGGTGTGGCCGGCGTCGTCGCCGTGGAACACACAGGCCGCGCCCCCCGGGATCTGCCTTCAGCGGGGCGGGGCGGACGTTCCCCGGACGACAAGACGGGGGGTGATGACTTGTTCCCCGGCGGGGATCTCCGCGCCCTCCAGGCGTGCGACGGCCCGGCCGACGGCGAGCCCGGCGAGGCGTGCGATGTCCTGTCCGACGGTGGTGAGGTCGATGTGGGCCAGGCGGGCCAGATGACTGTCGTCGAACCCGACGACGGAGATGTCGCCGGGGACCGCGATGCCGGAGCGGAGGAAGAGGTCGAGTACGCCGGTCGCGCAGCGGTCGTTGAAGGCCAGTACGGCGGTGGGGCGCGGGCGGGTGGCCGACAGGGTTCGGGCGGCCTCGGCGCCTTCCTCCTCAGTGAGACCGCCGGGGAGAATGCGGATGTATTCGCCCAGGCCGTGGCGGTTCATGGCGGTGCGGTAGCCGCGGCGCCGGTCGGCTGCGCCCGGTGCCCGGCCGCCGTCGATGTGGGCGATGTCGCGGTGGCCCAGAGCGACGAGGTGGGCCACCGCCTGGCGGGCTCCCTCGTCGTCGGCGGTCCGTACGACCTCCAGGCCAGGGACGGACGGCCGCAGCCGGCGGGCCACGGAGACGACCGGCAGTTGCCCGGCGAGTTCCGCCAGCCGCGCGGCGGGGGCCTGCGGGCCGAGCAGGATCAGCGCCTCGCAGCGGTCGTCGAGCAGCGTCTCGACGGCGCGCTGCTCGCCGCGCCCGGAGGCCACGGCACTCAGCGCGATCTGGTACCCGGCCGGTTCGGCCGCCGCGTAGATGCCCTCCACCAGGTCGGAGTGGAACGGATGCTGGAGGCCGAACTGCACCCCGAGCAGATGGGAGCGGTGGCTGCGGAGCAGCCGGGCCCGGGCGTCGGGTCGGTAACCGATCTCCCGCGCGGCCTGAAGGACGCGCTCGCGGGTGGCCTCGCCGGCCCCCTTCGCGCCGCGCATCACGATGGAGACCAGCGCCGTGGACACCCCTGCCCGCGACGCCACGTCGGCGAGCGTCGGTCGCTTTCCGTTGGGGACCGCTGGGGTCGCCGGCAACCTGTCCTCCCTGGTCGGAGTCGTCTCCTACGGAGTCGACTATAGAACGTTCTAGCTTTCACGGGCCACCGGAGCCTTGACAGGGGAGGGCGACAGCTGGCGTACTGCTGTTCCACGGAGTCCTAGAACGTTCTAGTTCCTTGAACGTTCTAGTCCGAAGTCACGGAGAGAGGTACGTGGCGATGTACACACTGGCGGCCTGCGCCGAGATGGTCTTCCTGGATCTGCCGATCGACGAGCGGGCACGGCGCATCCATGACGCCGGTTTCCAGGTCGAGATCTGGGACTGGACCCGGCACGACCTTGCCGCTCTGGCCCGGACCCCGGCCGACTTCTCCTCCATGACCGGCTACATCCGCGGCAGTCTGACCGACGAGGAGGGCGCGGCCGAACTCCTGAGCACTGCCGAGGAGTCGCTCAAGGCGGCCGAGCAACTGGGCTGCCCTCGCCTGAACCTGCACGGCACCGGACTGGACGGCCAGGGCCTGCCGGTGGTGCCGGTGACCGGTGAGGTCACCGGAGAGATGTGGATCGCCGCCCACCGCACGCTCACCCGCCTCGCCGAGCTGGGCGAGAGCGCCGGGGTCGTCTTCACCCTGGAGAACCTCAACACCGCCGTCGACCACCCCGGGGTGCCGTTCGCGACGGCCGCCGACACCCTGGCCCTGGTCGCGGCCGTGGACCGGCCCGGGCTGCGGATGAATCTGGACCTTTACCACGCCCAGATCGGCGAGGGGAATCTGATCGAGCTGGTTCGCAGGGCCCATGCCCTGGGCCTGATCGGCGAGATCCAGGTGGCCGACGTCCCCGGCCGCCGCGAACCCGGAACCGGCGAGATCAACTACCCCGCCGTCGCCCGCGCCCTGACGGACCTCGGCTACGAGGGCACGGTCGCGATGGAGGCGTGGGCCTCCAGCGACAGCGAGCTCGCTCTGGAGCGCTTCCGCTCCGCCTTCACCGTCTGACTGTCTCCACAGCCTGTACCTACCCTGACGACGACGTACGGAGCACCCGCATGACCACCCAGCAGCCTCTCGCCGTCGGCCTCCTCGGCGCCGGACGGATGGGTTCGTTCCACGCCGAGACCCTCGCCCACCGCCTCCCGGGCGTCCGGCTCGTCGCCATCGCCGACCCCACCCCGGGCGCCGCGCGGAGCCTGGGCGACCGGCTCGGCTGCGCCACCGCCTACACCGACATCGGTGAACTGCTCGCCGACCCGCACATCGACGCGGTGGTGATCGCCACCCCGGCCCGTACCCACGCCGACCTGGTCGAGGCGGCCGCCAAGGCGGGCAAGGCGGTCTACTGCGAGAAGCCGATGGCGGTCACCCTCGCCGAGGCCGACCGCGCCATCGCGGCCGCCGCGGATGCGGGCGTGCCCCTCCAGGTGGGCTTCAACCGCCGCTACGACGCGGGCTTCAGGGCCGCCCACGAGAAGATCGCCGCCGGCGCCATCGGCACACCGCAGCTGTTGCGCTCGCTCACCCGCGACCCCGCTCTGGCCGACCCGGCCCGCATACCGCCGTGGACGATCTTCCTGGAGACCCTCATCCATGACTTCGACGTCCTGCGCCACCTCAATCCCGGTGCCGAACCCGTCGAGGTCTTCGCCATGGCGGACGCCCTGATCCGCCCCGACTTCAAGGACCGCGGCCTGCTCGACACCGCCGTCGTCACCATCCGCTTCGACAACGGCGCCCTCGCCACCGCCGAGGCCAGCTTCCAGGCCGTCTACGGCTATGACGTACGCGCCGAGGTCCTCGGCTCGGCCGGGATGCTCACCATGGGCGACGTCCGCCGCACCCACCTGACCGCATACGGCCCGGACGGCGTCGCCGCCGAGTGCGTCACCTATGACCAGCACCTCTTCCACGACGCCTATGTGGCCGAACTCGCCGACTTCACCGACAGCGTCCGCACCGAGCGCACCCCCTCCGCCACCGGCGAGGACGCACGCGCTGCCCTGGCCATCGCCCTCGCCGCCATCCAGTCCGTCACCACCGGCGGTCCCGTCCGCGTCGACGCGCTCCAAGACCTGTGAAGCACGGGTCTTCGGCCGCAGCGCGGACCCGGCGCCGTGCGACAAGTACGGGGTGACGGCCAGGTCAGTCCAACATGCGACACCCCCGCTGTGAGCTTCCTCCGCTTTGACGGACACCATTGGTGTGGTGGTCAGGCTGCGAGTGCGGTCTCGTACTCGGCGGGGCTGAGGTAGCCGAGGCTGCTGTGCAGTCGGTGCAAGTTGTACCAGCCCTCGATGAAATCGAAGATCGCGGTGCGGGCGGTGGCCCGGCTGGGCCAGGCGGAGGTGCGACCGGTGCCGCTTCCCCTCGCCAGGCACCGGAGAGCTCCGTCGCTCTCGTGGATCAGCAAACCGATCGGACCCGCCATTCGTGCAACGGTGGTCTGAGAATCTTTTCGGAGAGTCAACTTCCGGTGACGCACAGCGAGTTCGCTCAGCTCGCCGGAGGAGACCCGACGTGATGTCTTCGTGCGCGCTGAGCGGCGCGAAGATCACTCAGCGCAATGCATCCTCTCTGGCAAGCTCACCCACGGGGGAGGGATGGGACGTGATGCAGCTCACAGATCCGTGACGCGACCACAACCAGGGCCTCATTGCCCCCATCGCCCGCTGCGTGACGTACTGGTCGAGGCCGACCAGGTCGGC
>NZ_JBFAHW010000198.1:0-11922 GCF_040654355.1 Streptomyces sp. NPDC050704
CCTGGGTACCGCTTCAGGTGGTGCCGGCGGTAGCGCCGCCGCGTACGGGATGGCTGTGGTGCGGATGGCTGGGGTCTGTCGCCACCGCAATGATCTCGTCGAGGCGGGCGCGCACTGCTGTCAGGTCGCCGATCTGGCGGTCGATGCGGGCCCGTTCGGTGATGAGACTGTCGCTGAACCCGACAGGCGACTCGCCCTCGTTCATGCACCGCGGCAGAACCTCGCGAACGAGCCTGCTCGACAGGCCGGCAGCGTACAACTGCTGGATCATCCTGACCCGGGCGACCGCGCCCTCCGGGTACTGCCGCTGCCCGCCGCCGGTACGCGTGGCGCCGAGCAGTCCCTGCTCTTCGTAGTAACGCAGCGCCCGAACGCTGACCCCCGCCTGTTCGGCGACCTCTCCGATCCGCATCGCTCCTGCTTTCCGATTGAGCGTCGCGTCAGAGTTGTATCTGACGTGAGTGGGAGGTTTCAGCGTAGCTGACGTCGCCATCACGGGCCTTTCGTCTCGTCCGGCAGCAGCGGGCCAGATCCTGGTGAATCAGGCGGACACATGCCGGCTTGGCGCATGGCATCCGCGGACGCCACGCGCCACGTCGGCGGCCGGAAAGGGAGGGTCAGTGGCGGGGCAGGAGGGTGCGCAGGCGTGCGGTGTGCTCGTCGATGGCCTGAGGGCCGTTGCTGGTGAGCAGGCGAACGCCCTCCTCCCAGATGACCTTGGTGGCGGTCGGGTTGGTGGTCGTCTGCACCTGGTAGCCGGCGTCCCTGAGGGCTTCGTCGATGAAGTAGCCCATCCGCACCTTCTTGCCGGGGATCTTGAGGTAGCCGTTGCTGAGGACGA
Source organism: Streptomyces sp. NPDC050704 (assembly GCF_040654355.1). Taxonomy (NCBI): domain Bacteria; kingdom Bacillati; phylum Actinomycetota; class Actinomycetes; order Kitasatosporales; family Streptomycetaceae; genus Streptomyces; species Streptomyces sp. NPDC050704. The sequence continues at coordinate 842 of NZ_JBFAHW010000198.1, forward strand.
AGAGTTCGGCGGATTTGGCGACGGTGGTCACCCGCACGCCGTTGAAGGCGTGCTCGGGGTCGGTGACGACGGTGCCGTCGGGGCTCACCCGGTACTTGGCCGAGGCCATGGCGATGGGGGCGTGGCAGATCAGCGAGATCAGCACCCGATTTTCCCGCAGGGTGTGCAGGAGCTCGCCGAGCCAGGGGTTGTCGATGAAGTCGACCATGGGAGCGTGGCCGCCCGGCATGTGCACGAAGTCGAACGCGCCCAGGTCGAAGGAGTTCTCGGGGTCGCGGTGTCTGTGCACGAGCTGCTCGATGGACAGGTAGGTGTGCTCCGGCAGGTCCTGCATCGACTTGATCAGCTCGTCACGCAGCACCACGACCTCCTTGTCGCTGCCCGGCAGCGCCTCAGAAACGGGCACGCGGCCCAAGTAGCTGCGGGCGAGGGCGAGTTCGCTGTCCCGACGGGCGACGAGGTGGGGCCGTTTGGCACGGAAGGTGTCGGCATCGAAGCGGAATGCCTGTGCCGCGGTGGCCGAGACCGTTGCGGAGCTGAACTTGGCGCCGGCGTGCATCGACAGGGCCAGGCCGTTGATCTCGAGTTGCGGGACGATCCCGCCGGGGGTGGCGAAGGTGAAATCGTACGCGTCGCCGAATTCCTTGAGGATCTGCGCCAGTTCGACCAGGTAGAACCCGGTGGAGACGCCGGGGTGGCCTGCCGGTTCGGTGAGCGGGAGAAGAGCAGCCGACGGGATGACGATCAGTGCCTTGGGCTTGGACGAGGTGGGGGTGTTCATGGCGGGGCCTTCTTTTCGCTGTGCGAGCTGGGGGAATGGAGGGCGCGCTCCTCGGGTTGCGGACCGTCGCGCCGTGGGGAGCGATCCCTGGATGTCAGGCGGTGGGCGCGGCCGGTGTGTAGATCGTGGCGGGGTCCAGGGCGAGTTGTGCTTTGACCTGTGCGGAGAGCGGGTCGGCTATGACTTCGGACTGATTCGCCTCGACCCCGTCGAGCGCGGCCCTGACGATGTCGGCGGGGTCGTTCAACTCGAACGGGAACGACAGGCCTCGGGTCAGGCCGGTGTCGGTCGGCCCCATATACACGCCAGTGACCAGGGTGTTCTGGCTGGAGAGTTCGAGGCGGACACTGTTGGTCAGGCTCCAGGCAGCGGCCTTGGCCGCGTGGTAGGCGCCCCAGTGCCCGGAAGGGACCCACGAGGCCGCCGACAGGACGTTGACGATGGCCCCGCCGCCAGCCGCCTTCAGGATCGGGGCGAAGGCCCGGATCATGCGCAACGGGCCGTAGTAGGCGGTGTTCATCTCCTGTTCGATCGCGTCCAGGTCACCGCTGACCAGCTCGTTCATGGTGTTGATGCCGGCGTTGTTGACCAGCAGCGTCACGTCCGAGGCGGCTTTTGCCACGGCGGCGACGGAGACCGGATCGGTGATGTCGAGCGTGAGTACCTCCGCTCCGGGCAGATCAACGCTCTCGGGGTTGCGTGCGGTGGCGTACACCTTCGTCGCTCCCCGCTCCAGCAACTGGGTGACGAAGTGGCGGCCGAGGCCGCGGCTCGCACCGGTGACAAGGGCGACAGAGTTGGCGATGTGCATGGGGGTGGTCCTTCGCGTGGGTATGCCTCGTCGGGAGCGCCCTGATGGGCCCGACAACAGCCACGCTAGAACCTCACGCTAACGTCAGGTGCAAGTCTTTTCAGGGTGAGACCTCCGCGAGGAGACAGACGCCGCCGCCTCACGGTGATCCCCGCGCCGTCGCGCGGGCGGGCGGCGGCCGACCAGCAGCACCGGGCCGGGTGGCTTCAAAGCCTGGCCTGGGTGCGGGATTCGGAATGCTTGTCCGCTCCCGGCCTGCGGTGACTTCCGTGCGGCACGGACGCGACGGCGGCGCGGGGCGTGTAGAGCTGGGCGGAGGTGGTTTCCTCCCAGCCGCATGTCCGTCGATCCCCGCTGCCCAGCGTCTCCTCCAGCCCTTCGCGCTGTCGACTGCGGTCTTGATCGTCGTTCGCGGGCGATTCTTCTCGAGGCTCGCGAGCCGCAGGATCACCTCATGTTGTGCCATGCCGGGCGTCGGTGGGGTGGCGGGTGACAAGGAGTTGCCAGGTCAGTTCGGCCATCTCGTTCGGTGTGCGGGGGCTGTCGCGTTGGAGCCAGTCGGTAGCCACGCCGAGGAGGGCGCCGGCGGTGAATGCGGCGGGTACGTCGTGGGGGATGTCGGTCGTCGAGACGCTGTCCGGCGCAGCGCCGGCGTTGAGGCGCACCGTGACGTGGACGCTGGCGCAGATTCGGCTGCGGATGTGGTCGATGACGCGGGCGCTGCCCTGCGGTCCCAGGAGGCTGCGGTAGAGGCCGGCGTGTTCGGCGAGGTTCTCGAAGAACGCGACGAGTGAGCGGGCGGGTTCCGCATCCGGGGCCGCCAGCGCGGGGTCGAGGGCGGGGAGGGACTCGATGAGGGTGTCGATCGTCGCGGTGCAGGCGGCCTCGGCCAGTTCGTGCACGTCCCGGTAGTGGTCGTAGAAGGTCGTGCGGTTCACCCCGGCCTGTTCCGCCACGTCCGCCACGCTGATCTGCCCCAGGTCCTGCTCCTCGACGAGCTTGATCAGCGCTCCCTGCAGGGCCGCATGAGTACGCCGTACGCGGCGGTCGCCGGCCGGCGCGTTCCGTCGAGACGTGGTCATGGCCCACACTCTACCTAACCGACAAGTGTTGGTTTTCCTACTAGTGTCGGATACCATGTTGTCTGAAGTGGACCTTCCGGTCGAATGACGAACCCCCATGAAGCTCACCGTGGACGAACCCAAGTGCGTGGGCGCCGGGCAGTGCGCCCTGATCGCCCCGACGTCTTTGATCACCGGGAAGAAAGGAGACATCGTCGTACTGCTGACCGAGGCTCCCGGGGACTGGAGGAGGCAGCCCTTGGTACCGCAGGACTGATCTGCCCCGCCGGGTTCCACCCGCAAAGGGCTGAGAGCGCGGACGACGGTCCCAGTTCGAGATTGCGGGTCGACATCAGACCCGCAAATCCCCCACGAGGCGTTACCAGCAGACGATCGCTGCGGCGCCGGAACAGACAAGGAGTAGTGCAATGCAGGGACTCAACGGAAAGCGCATCGTCGTCGCCGGAGGTGCCTCCGGGATCGGCGCGGCCACCGCCGAGCGGCTCGCGGCCGAGGGCGCGGCGGTCGTGGTCGGTGACGTCGACATCGACGCGGCCGAGGCCACCGCCAAGCGCCTCACCGATACCGGCGCAACGGCCCTCGCCGTCGAGTTCGACCTCGCCGATGAACGTTCGGTACGTGCCCTCGTCAACACCGCCGTCTCCCACCTCGGCGGAGTCGACGGCCTCTACAACGTCGCCGCCGACGTCTCGGCGGAGACCTTGGGCCGTGACGGCGACCTGCTCGACATGGACCCGGCCATATGGCGGCGCACCCTCGAAGTGAACCTGATCGGCTTCGCACTCACCAGCCGCGCGGTTCTCCCCCTGCTGCTGGAACAAGGCGGCGGCGCCATCGTCAACACCTCCTCCCTCGCCGCGCACGTGGGCGACCACCAGCGTGCGGCGTACCAGACAAGCAAGGCAGGGATCAACGCACTCACCCGACACATCGCCTCCCGCTGGGGCAAGCAGGGCATCCGCTGCAACTGCGTGTCTCCCGGAGTCGTCTTGACCGAATCCGCGCAGAAGATGGCTCTGAGCCCGGAGGCGCTGGAGTTCACCCGCATGACACTTCCCAGCCCCCGCTTCGGCAAGCCGGAAGACCTGGCCGGCACAGTGGCGTTCCTCCTGTCCGACGACGGCGAGTGGATCAACGGGCAGGTCTGGTCGGTCAACGGCGGCGCGATGCTCCGCGAGTAGCGACCACGAAGCCCTGCGAGCTCTTGGGCCTGCTCACGGTTTTGATCGTGAGGTTGAGACAGGTCTTGGCCCAGTCGACGAGGGTGCCGGCGCAGGCGCGGTCGGGTACAAGTAGTTGCGCTCGAAGTCCGCGCAGCCTGCGGTCGCCGTCTCCAGGCCGCCCGCGCTCGTGTCGACCAGGTGGGCCGCAAAGACGGCGCGGCCCTCAGCCTCCAACGCGTCCAGCTCGTGGTCTTCGTGCTGTACGTGATGTCACGGACCCGGGAAACGCCGCCGGCTACGTCCAGACAGGGTTCGAGGGCATCTCGAACCCGGCTCAGTCCGTCGGCAACTTCTTCACCTGGCTCGCTGACCAGGCTGAGTAGCCCCCCCACCCCTTACGCCCTTCCTGGAGCTCATATGATCCGCCACCTGATCCTCTTCAAGCTCAACGAGGGCGTCGAGCGCGATGACCCGCGGGTCATGAAGGGTGTGGACGCCCTCCGCGCGCTCGACGGCAGCATCAAGGAGATCCGCTCCTGCGAGCTCGGCTGGAACTTCACCGACCGCCCCATCGCCTACGACTTCGCGGCCAACTTCGCGTTCGACGACGTGGACGCGCTGCACACGTACTTCGAGCACCCGGACCACCAGGCGGGCGTGGCGCTGTGGCGCGAGATCGCCACGTGGATCATCGCCGACTACGAATTCTGAGCCGTCCGCCGAACTCTCGAAGGGTACGGCCGCGCCTTCCCCGCACTCGCACGGTGCGGGGCTTTTTACACCCGCTGCGCCTCCTGTCTTGAACTCTCGCTTAATAGCCGGAGCTGACGTGACGCCGGGTGCGACGGGCGTGAGATGCAGCGGACCGAACGGCCTGAGGACGGTGCCGGGGCGGGGAGTCCCGCAGGTGCCGACCGGGATCAGTGCTCGGTGTCGGCCTCAGAGGCGGCCGCGTCCCGGTTCTGGCTCGCTGCCCAACTGGCCAGCAGCTTCAGGGCGTCCGCGGCCAGGGTGCCGGGGTCGGCGCTGTACACGGTGATGGACAGCCCCTCGTCGCCGGGCAGGGCCAGCGACTCGTGCACCAGCTCCATCATGCCCACTGCCGGGTGGTGGAACTGCTTGGTTCCCTCGGTGAAGACGTGCACGTCGTGCGCACCCCACATGGTGCGGAACACGTCGCTGCGGGTGGACAGCTCACCGATCAGGTTCGACAGCTCCCGGTCGTAGGGGTTCTTGGCGACCTCGACCCGCAGCACCCCGACCCCGTCGCGGGCCACGCGTTCCCAGTCCGGGTAGAGCCGGGTGGCGCGGGGGTCGAGGAAGACGAACCGGCAGGTGTTGGCCGGCTCCATCTCGAACACCTCGCTGTGCAGGGCGCGGGCGAGGGGATTGGCCGCCAGGATGTCCATGCGGTTGTTGCGCACATACGCCGGCTGGTCGTGCAGGCCCTCGACGATGCGCAGCACACTGGGCCGCACGCTGGCCTTCTTCGGGCGGCGCCGGATCCGGGCCTCGCTGGTGTTGGCCGCCCGGGCCAGGGCGTAGAGGTGATCCCGCTCGGTGTCGTCCAGCCGCAGGGCCTGGGCGAGGGCGTCCAGGACGCTGTCGGAGACCCCGGTGAGGTTGCCGCGCTCCAGGCGCGTGTAGTACTCGACGCTCATCCCGGCGATCATCGCGACCTCACCGCGGCGCAGCCCGGGCACCCGCCTCTGCCCGTACACCGGCATACCCGCCTGCTCCGGTGTGATCTTGGCGCGGCGGGACTTGAGGAATGCGCTGACTTCGGCCCGGTTGTCCATGGAGCCCAGCGTAGGAAAACGAAGCGATCAGTGGGGGTCCCTGTCAGTACCCCTCACCGCAGGGACTCCCATGAACTCCGCCCTTGTCATAAAGAACGTCATCGACGCCCGTCTCTTGCCCGAGAGCCATGGTGTACGCCGACACGCAGCACCACGACCGCCGAAGACAAGGGGCTCGAGACCCTGCCGAACGCGTACCGGACCGTCAGGTGAACTGACCCCGCACACGGGCTGCCCCGCGGCGGACCAACGAACGGGCGGTCGGCGCAACGTCGGCCGACCGGAAACGCGACAACCAAACCCCAGGTCGTGACCTGGGGTTTCTCCGTGGAGTAGGTGATGAGAAACGAACGATGCCCTACTGCAGAAGCGACGGCACGACGCTGTTGGTGATATTGGCGACCAGTGCGTCGGGTGAGCGGTCCACCAGGCCATTGACCAGGCGCTGTTGGCCTGAGGGCACCGCACTTTTGGTCTTCGCCGCAGACCACATCGCCGGTGCACTCAGCTCCAACCTGACGCTCGCGCTGGTCGGCCGGTTCGCCGCGGTGCGGAAAACAGCAAATACCTCCCGCTCACCCATCGCAGGATCGCGGGCGCGCCAGCTTCCTCGAACAGTGTCGAAAGCTGAGCCGCTAGGGCCCTGACGCCCTCATGGCACGCAGCGATCCCTGCATCCAGTGCCTCACGCGCGTCGAGGCCGGGGCGGCGTGCCCCCCGTGAAGGCCAAGTGGTGCGTCCTGACTTCGCAGGCACGGGCCTGCGAAGTCCACTACACCCTCGGCAGGAGCGGCCGCACGGCAATATGATCTCAGATAAGATGGTCTTGTTTCATACAATCCCACTCCGTACAGTTGGGCTAGCGGGTGGCGCGCGTCCCGAGGCGACCGCATTGCCCGGCATCGTGAGAGCGAAATTCCGGAGGAACACGTTGGCATCCGCACATCAGCAAGGTCTCGCCGAGGCACAGACCCACGACGTCTTTGCGCAATTCATCGACGATGAGTGGCTGGCCACGACAGGGGAGGACGCGATCGACCCCGAGCGGCCGATCGTCGACCCGCACCACCACATATGGGCGCCGCCCAAACCGTTGTACGGCGTCGAGCAGCTTCTGTCCGATCTGAACGGCGGTCACAATGTGCGCGCCACCGTCCATCTCGAGGCGTACGAGGGCTGGTACGAGGACGGCCCGGAGCATCTGCGCGCGGTCGGCGAGACCCAGCACGTGACCATGCTCGGGGAGCGCTTCTCCGCACCGGGAGGGACCGAGATCGCCGCGGGGATCGTGGGACATGCCGACCTGACGGTCGGCGCGAAGGTCGCGGAGTTGTTGGACAGGCACATCGAACTCGGTCAGGGCCGATTCAAAGGTGTACGGGCGAACCTGAACTGGGACGAGGACGTCGACATCGCCGGCGTCCCCATGGTGAAGGACCTGTCGGACTCGCCACGGTTCCGGGAGGGCTTCGCCCTCCTCTCGCCGCGGGGACTGGTGGTCGATGTCTTCGCGTACTACACCAACCTGCCTGTCGTCGCGGATCTGATGAAGGCCTTCCCCGAGACGCCGGTGGTGCTGAACCACTGTGGCGGCCCGCTCGGTCGGCCGCCCTACACCGACCGCCCCGAGGAGACCTTCGCCCAGTGGCGGCGGAACATCGAGATGATGGCCCAGTTCCCCAACGTCCACATGAAGATCGGCGGCCTGGCCAACCCCTTCTTCGGTCCCCTGATCCCGGCAGGTCTGCGGGAGCAGCCGACGGCCCCGACGTCGCAGCGCCTGGCCGAGCTGATGCGGCCCTACGTCGAGGCCTCCATCGACGCCTTCGGTCCGCAGCGCTGCATGTTCGAGAGCAACTTCCCCGCCGACAAGCCGTACTGCGACTACGTGGTCCTCTGGAACACCTTCAAGCGTCTGGCGTCCGGCTATTCCGAAAGTGAGCAGGACGATCTGTTCGCCGGAACCGCGGCCCGCTTCTACAGCATCACGCTCTGACCGCCGCACCCCCACGCTTAGGAGAAAGACATGACCACACAGCCCGACAACCGGCTTGACGAGGGACGCGACGTGGCGTCCTCGATGCTGGACGACCAGACCGCGCGTGCCGTATCCGGCACGGCGGAGACCACGGGGTTCGGCCGCGAACTGGCGGACCTGGCACTGGAGGCGGTGTACAACAGGCTGTGGACCCGGCCCGGGTTGAGCGCGCGGGACCGCAGTCTGGTCACTGTCAGCATGCTGATCGCCCTGCGCGCCGCCGACGAGTTGCGCCTGCACTTCCCCGCGGCGCTGCGCAACGGCGTCACCCAGGAGGAACTGGAGGAAGTGGTGTACCAGTCATCCGGCTATGCCGGCTTCCCCGCCGCTCACCACGCCTTCGGCATCGCCCGCGCAGTGCTCCCTGCGGCGACGCCGACCGAACAGGAGGCGACGGCCTGACGCACACCGGAGTTCAGGGCCGCTTGGACGAGGCTGTGATCGCGGTCACCGGCGCCGCCGCTGGCATCGGCGCCGCGATCGCCCACCGGCTCGCCACAGAGGGGGCGATCGTCGCCGTCGGCGATCTGAATCTCCCGGGAGCCGAGCAGGTGGCCGATGCCATCGGCACGGCCGGCGGCACGGCCGTCGCGCGCCTGGTGGACGTATCGATCGAAAGCGCGGTGAAGGACTTCCTGCACGCCACGGCCGAGGCGTACGGAAAGCTCGACGGGCTGGTCAACAACGCGGCGGACGTCAGCGCGGCGACCATCGGCGCGGACACCGACGCGGTCACGACGCCCGACCACGTCTGGCAGCGCGCCCTGGCCGTGAACCTCACCGGCTCCCTCTACGCCATCCGTCATGCCGTACCGCTCATGCTGGAAAGAGGCCGCGGAAGCATCGTCAACATCGCCTCCGAAGCGGCCTTCAGAGGGGAACCGACGCGGATGGCCTACGCCGTGAGCAAGGCGGGACAGGTCGCGTTGTCCCGTAACACCGCCAGCCGATGGGGCCGCCAGGGCATTCGCAGCAATGTGATCGCTCCGGGACTGATCGCCACCGACGCCATCCAACGCAACCTGACCGAAGAAACCCGTAACGAGATTCTGGCCGCATCGGCGAGTTCTCGGCTCGGTGAGCCCGACGACATCGCGGCGCTCACGGCGCATCTGCTCTCCGGCGACGGAGCATTCGGGTCAACGGAGGAGTCAGCTTCACCTGATACCCGTGTACCACTCGCGGGTCCGGGGACTCTGTTCCCGGACCCGACCCGGTCTTCGGGGACCAGGATTCAGATGCACGACCCCGTCATCGTCATACCCGCCTCCTCGCACGCGGCATCGAGCTGGAGCAGCAACCCCCGAAGCTGACCGAGCTGTTCCTCGCTCATGCCCGGCACCGCCTCCACGGCCAGCCGACCCTTCGAAACTCGGTCATGGATATCCCGACCGCGATCCGTGGCCACCGGAATACTGACGCGTCGATTACCCGGATCGGCCAGCCGCTCGATCAGGCTCTGGGACTCCAACCGGTCGAGGACCGCCACCAGCGTGCTCTTGTCGATGCCGATCCGCCTGGCCAGCTCGACCTGACTGCGCCGCTCCTCCAGCAACACAGCGGTGAGCACGATGTAGTCCCGCAAACCGCCGCGCAGCCCGGCCTCCCTGGCGACCTCATCCACGCCGCCTCGCAACCGCTGCCCGTTGCGCTGCAACAGCCAGATCAGGTCGGACTCGAGTTCACCACGATCAATCGCCACGCAACTATCTTATGCCAGACCGTATCGAGTCGAACAGAGAGGCGGAGATGGCATGCTGGCGGCGCCAAGGCCGACCTGAGGACGGGGTGCGGATCTGGCTGCCGAACCGGCAGGGGGATGACGGTGCCCATCACCAGGGATAGGTCGCAGGCCGGAGCTCGAACCTAGCAGCCCGGCTACAACAAGCGGCTGCACAAGGCCACCGTCTGATGCGAAGCGTCAACCGGATCCTGGCCACCACCTTGGTCTGGAGCGACGACGTACGGGTCGTGGACTCCCCTGGTTCAATGCGGCCGCTCCCGCGAGACCGTCAAACGCTCCGACCTGGCAGGCTGGGCCGAGTACGGCTACTGCGCCAGCCACAGCCGCTTTTTCTGGGGCCTGCGCCTGCACCTGGTGTGCGCCCTTCAGTGCCTGCCCATAGCCTTCGTCGTCCTGACCGGGGCCAGACGAACGCGAGAGCCTCTTCGGCCTCCTGGCCGCCGAACGGCTCGCGCCGACAGGTCAGACGATCTTCACCGTGGACACCCGCCGACGACCAGCGTGAGTATTCCGCCCGCCCCTCACACCAGACCCGTAACCTGCAACTTCACGATGCACAGCGCTCACCTGGGCGCGTCCCACCCGTAGAGTCCTCCGCAGCTGCCGAGTTCGGCGAGACGTGATGTCCGCCACAGGCGGCAGCGCACAAACGGACACGACGGCGCGTCGTTGCGCGACACGCACCAGAGGCTCGGCCCTGGTGGAAAGCGACACGACCCGCGGGGGACACGATCTCTGCTGAAACAAACCTGCTACGCCGCCTGTTCCTGCTGTCCCAGGACGGCAGACGCCGCCCGGTGAAGCGCTCCACCGAGCGCATCGACCTCGGCCGCCCGCACCAGCTCGCCCATCGGCTGCTCTCCATCTCCGAGCGGCACCACGTCGAGGCCGAGCACGACCCGGTGTACGGGCGCGCCCGGGCCTGGATCCGCCCCCGCGCCAAGGGCCGGCCGATTATTGGCAGGGACCGATATACAGGAGTCGGAAGTTGTGCAGGAACAGAACCCGGCCAGCCGCTCTGCCGAACTGAGGGTCTGGCGGCACCAGAAGGGCGGCGCTGGTCGGGCTGCCGGGGCCCTGCGTGGGCGCACCGGAGCAGGACCGGAACGTGCCAGGCCATGACGATGTCGGCCGCTTGCCAGGCGGCGCCCTGCGGAGACTTCCAGCGAGGCCCGGTCCGTCCTCGGTCAGTCTTGGCCCTGCGGTCCGACGAACTGCATGTCCAGGTGAAGCTTGACGACATCGCCATGAGCCCGGCGCCGAAGTCCAGTCCAGCGGGGACGATCACCGAGCCGGAGACGGGCGTTTGAGTGAGGAGTTTCCTGCCGATTGCGGGGATCTCCGCGCCTTGGCCGGCGTGGCCGATCACAAACACGTGGCCGGCGTCGGGGGCCGCGCAGCCGGGCCACCTCGATCCCGGCGGATGCCTCATACTCCGGCCTTCCGGCCGCCTCCAGGCGGATGCGATCAAGGAGGGCGGCCGGAGTGGCGGGGTGCAACGCCGTACGCGGTGTGTGTCAACTCGGCTTCTGCACGCTTGGTTCGCGTCCCCCGAGGCGGTACCGGGTCAGGGGGTCGTATGTGGGGGTCCTTCGTGCGGGGGAGTCCGAGCAGTGCGTCTGAGCGGTGCGGCTGAGCAGTACGTCTGATCGGCACGTCCGGG